>NZ_DDNT01000018.1:0-93162 GCF_002341285.1 Methylophaga sp. UBA2513
TTTATTACTTTTATCGGTGTTCACGCCGTAATCAACACAGTTTAAGGCGAAAAAATGGTTAGCAAGTTTTTCAGTAAAATTTTTGGTAGTCGTAACGAGCGCGTATTGAAAAAAATGCGTAAGACGATAGATGAGATTGCCAAGTTTGAAACAGAAATAGAACAACTTGATGACCCGGCGTTACAAGCCAAAACTGAGGCATTTAAACAGCGTCTTGCTGATGGCCAAACTATCGATGACATATTGACCGAAGCTTTTGCCGTTGTTCGTGAAGCCAGTAAACGTGTTCTCGGCATGCGTCACTTCGATGTCCAATTAATCGGTGGCATGGTGTTGAATGATGGCAAAGTCGCTGAAATGAAAACCGGTGAAGGTAAAACACTTGTTGCGACATTGGCTGTCTATTTGAATGCACTTGAAGGTAAAGGTGTTCACGTCATCACGGTTAATGATTACCTGGCAAAACGTGACGCCACGCAAATGGGTAAACTATATGGATTCCTTGGCCTGACAACAGGCGTTATTGTTGGCGGTCTGGGTAATGATGAACGTCGTGAAGCCTATAATTGTGATATCACCTATGGCACCAATAATGAATTTGGTTTCGATTATCTTCGTGACAATATGGCGTTTCGTTTGGAAGAGAGAGTCCAGCGTGAATTAAATTTTGCTGTCATCGATGAGGTTGACTCTATTCTGATTGACGAAGCCAGAACACCGCTGATCATTTCTGGGCCAGCAGAAGACAGTTCAGAGTTATATCAAAAAATTAATACGCTTATCCCTAGCTTGAGCAAACAAGAAGGTGAGGGCGATGACGTTACCGTAGAAGGTGACTACACACTAGACGAAAAAAATAAGCAGGTTCACTTTACCGAGTCCGGTCATGAAAAAATTGAGTCGATGCTCACTGATATCGGTTTGTTATCAGCTGATGCCAGCTTATATGATGCGGCCAATATTGGTTTAATGCACCACGTCACCGCTGCGTTACGTGCGCATGTCTTGTTCCAACGCGACGTGGACTACATTGTTCAGGATAACCAAATTGTCATTGTCGATGAATTCACCGGAAGAAGCATGCCCGGTCGTCGTTGGTCTGAAGGCTTACACCAAGCGGTTGAAGCCAAAGAAAATGTGAAGATTCAAAACGAGAATCAAACCTTAGCCTCTATCACTTTCCAGAACTATTTCCGTCTGTATTCTAAATTATCGGGCATGACAGGTACTGCGGATACTGAAGCTTACGAGCTGCAATCCATTTATGGCCTGGAAGTTGTGGTCATTCCGACCCACAAAGAAATGCAACGTAAAGATGAAGCAGACCGTATTTATCTCACCGCAAAAGAAAAATACGATGCCATTCTGGAAGATGTGAAAGATTGTGTGAAGCGTGGACAACCTGTCCTGGTAGGGACAGCGTCTATTGAAAGCTCAGAATATCTCCATAGCCTGCTTAAAAAGGCCAAAATTCCACACGAAGTGCTCAACGCTAAATTCCACGAAAAAGAAGCACACATTATTGCGAATGCAGGTATGCCTTCAGCGGTAACGATTGCCACCAATATGGCTGGTCGTGGTACCGATATTGTGCTCGGCGGTAGTTTAGATGCTGAGTTAGATGGTTTGCCAGAAGATACAAGTGACGAACAAAAACAAACCATCCGCCAAGCGTGGATGAACCGTCATGAAGCGGTATTAGCAGCAGGTGGTTTGCATATCATTGGTACTGAGCGTCATGAGTCTCGTCGTATTGATAATCAACTTCGTGGCCGTTCCGGTCGTCAGGGTGACCCTGGATCAACACGCTTTTATCTGTCTCTTGAAGATAATCTGATGCGTATTTTTGCTTCAGACCGGATGGCTGGACTGATGCAGAAATTAGGCATGGAAGAGGGGGAAGCTATTGAACACCCTTGGGTATCACGTGCCATTGAAAATGCCCAACGCAAAGTGGAAGGGCACAACTTCGATATTCGTAAACAATTGCTCGAATTTGATGATGTCGCCAACGATCAACGTAAGGTTGTTTACGAGCAGCGTAATGAGCTGATGGCTGCAGACGATGTGTCAGAGACCATCTCATCAATGCGCAGCACGGTGATTAATGATGTTATCAGTATGTATATTCCACCTAATAGTATTGATGAACAGTGGGATATTTCTGGCTTAGAGGAAGCACTCAGAGAAGAGTTTGCTCTTGAAGCGCCTGTAGCCGAATGGTTAGAAAATGATGACTCTTTACATGAAGAGTCATTAAGAGAACGTATCGTAGAAGAAGCAGAGAAGGCATACCAACAAAAAGAAGAAGCCGTTGGCTCAGAATTAATGCGTCACTTTGAAAAAGCCATCATGTTACAAACGCTGGACTCCCAATGGAAAGACCATCTGGCCCAGATGGATTATTTACGTACAGGGATTAATCTACGTGGCTACGCACAGAAAGATCCTAAGCAGGAATATAAACGTGAATCGTTCAGCCTATTCAAAGCGATGCTTGACAATATTAAGCATGAAGTCATTAAACTCATCTCTCGCGTACAGATCAGAGCTGAAGAAGATGTGGAAGCGGTTGAAGAACAGCGCCGTCAGACAGCTGAAATGGAATATCAACACGAGCAGGCTCAACAACTAGCCAGTGAAGAGAATCAAGAAGAAGATCTTGCTGCTCATCAACCTTATACTCGTGATGGTAGTAAAATCGGTCGTAACGATCCATGCCCATGTGGCAGTGGTAAAAAATTCAAACAATGTCATGGAGCTATTCGTTAATGGCAGTCAATTTGTCAGCATCTAGGGCGGAGGATTTACTGGCCATTGATGGTATTCGTCTTGCCACGGCTAGTGCAGGAATAAAAAAGCCAGGCAGACAAGACGTTGTATTGATAGAACTCGCCGAAGGCACACAAACAGCCGCGGTTTATACAACGAATGCTTTTTGTGCTGCCCCTGTCATTGTGGCGAAACAGCATCAAGCAGCTGAAGCGACACGATATTTATTAATTAATTCTGGCAATGCTAACGCCGGTACTGGTGAAGCTGGCCTGGTTGCAGCTAAAGCGTGTTGTCAGTCTGTAGCAGAAGTCGCTGGGGTCAATGAAGCGAATGTTTTACCATTCTCTACAGGTGTAATAGGTCAACCATTACCTGTCGATAAGATCCGTGCCGTTTTGGCTGATACCTATGATGGTCTAACAGCTGATAACTGGTTAGCCGCTGCTCAAGGCATTATGACAACAGATACGCTCGCTAAGGCGAAGTCTGTGCAAGTTGAATTAGCTGGCAAAACCGTTACGATAACCGGTATATCTAAAGGATCCGGCATGATTCGACCTGATATGGCCACGATGCTGGCTTATATCGCGACTGATGCCAATGTGGATTATGCTGTTTTAACCACCATGTTAAACAACGCCATGAATCATTCTTTCAACCGCATCACGGTGGATGGTGATACCTCTACAAATGATGCGTGCGTGCTAATGGCCACGGGCCAGGCAGGCAACGCAAAGATTACTCAGATTACCTCAGAAGAAGGCGAAGCCTTGCAAAAGGCGCTGAATGATATTTGTTGTTATCTGGCGCAAGCTATCGTACGTGATGGTGAAGGTGCGACCAAGTTTATTACCATTAATGTAGAGCAAGGACAAAGCCAGGAAGAATGCCGCCAGGTGGCCTATACCATTGCCCATTCACCATTAGTCAAAACAGCACTGTTTGCTTCTGATCCAAATTGGGGAAGAATCCTTGCGGCAGTGGGACGTAGCGGTTTAGCTGATTTTGATTTATCAGGTGTGTCTATTTTTATTAATGATGTCTGTATCGTTAAGTCCGGCCAGCCTGATCCAGATTATACTGAAGAGAAAGGGCAGGCTGTCATGGCCGAGTCTGAAATTACCATCACGGTGAAATTGAACCGTGGTGCTGCACATGATCAAGTTTGGACATGTGACTTTTCGTATGACTATGTGAAAATAAACGCAGAGTATCGCACTTAAGCTAGAGCTATCCATGAGCGACAATACCATTACCACCCTAAGTGAGTTCTTAGAGCAGAGTGGCGCCCATTATCGTGTTTTTGATATGGGACGCAGAGTGACCAAGCTGAGTGCAAAGAAATTTACCCGCTTTGAAGCGGCTGAAGTGCCGTATCCTTATCCGTTTCAACGTACAGCCTCATTTGGCATTATTTTTTGGCATCCTCAGTTCACAGATAGACATTACGTCTGGTTTTTGAAGTTTCCGCTTGATGAGCAGGGCTTGCTGATACAAGCGGCGCGAGATGAATTTCTGGTGATGGTTCTGGATAGAGTTGGTGAGTGTTTACTCGCGGCTGCAGATGGAAATTACATAGAAGGAGCCCTAAAAGATAGCCCATACAGTTTTAATCCTCGTGAAGATCGGATGGCTGCCTTTAATGCTCAGGCCACAAAGAATCTGAGTCTGAAAGCCTCGTCATTCTATGAAGCGGCCTTTGCGTATTTTACTGGGCAAAAATCGTTCGACAGTTGGCAAGTGCTCGGCATGCAGGGTGTGGCTGATGTGGCAGTGAGAACTGATGATAGAGCGTTGACGAAAGCCATAATACAAACCCTGCCTCAATTACCGCCTCAACCTTTTCATATGTTGACGTCTTTTATGGAAAATGCAGAGCCCGCTAATAATCTGGTCGAAGCACTACAGTGGCGATTGAAGAATGAGTTGGAACAGAATCAGCCTGATATGGCAGAAATTTGTGCCTGCCTAAGGGCTGTGTCTAATAGTTCTGCTCAGGGCATAGTTGAAAGTATGGTCAAGCAAGTGCTTTGTTCAGACATCAGCCGCCATATCGAAGTCCTAGCCGTTATCGCTGGTCGCTGTTGGAAAGTGCTTGAAGAGCCTGAACTGTGTCAGCTCTATGTTGAGAGGCTCGCTATTAATGAAGCGGATTATGAAGGCTTTAGCCATATATTGGCGGACTTAATGTATATGCCTGCCATGCGAGACAAGGTTATGTCTGCTTTACGTAACCCAAATCGCTCAGCTGAGTTGACGCAGCAAGTCGGAAAGATGTTTGGTTAAGAAGCTTAAGCGGACAAAGCAGGAAATAAACCTTTCAAACCATTGGCAATAAATTCAACGGCGATGGCTGTGAGAATCAGTCCCATAATACGCGTCGCAATGTTAATACCATTGCTTGACATACGTCTTGCTATCCACGGCACAAGCAGCAATAAAATCCATAGCAGTAAGCCCAGCAGAATGATGTCCAGAGCAATCAGGCTGTAGTGAGCGACACCATGTCCTTTGTAAGCATTGATGATGACGGTACTGATGGCGCCAGGACCTGCCAGTAGGGGCATGGCGAGAGGCACGACGGCAATAGACTCACCAGACTGTTGTGCCAGTTCATGATTTTGTTTCAAGCCCTTACTGGTGTTATGTAGCATCCCTATCCCCATCAATAAGAGCAGGATACCGCCGCCAACACGAAATGAATTGATGCTGATACCAAAAAACTCTAATACCCATTGCCCGAAAAAGGCTGTCACCAGCAGAATAGTAGTCGCTGCAATAATGACGGTTCGCGCGATCTTCGCTCGTTCAGCACTACTATAGTCAGCAGTCAGGCTAATATAGATTGGAATAATGCCTAGGGGATTAACAATGGCGATTAATGACACCAGAAATTTTGTGTATTCCGTATATTCGAGCATGCTTTAGCTTAAATTCTTATCTTCAATGTCAGTCACAATGCCATCAATGGTCTTGGCATTTTTTTCTCGCCAATAGTCTTCAATCCCTTCAACGCCTTTTTTTTCAGCCCAATTATTGAGTTGTTCGCGTTCGCCCTGATAAGCATAGTAAGGGACGGCCATACCACAGGATGTTTGCACGAGCTCAATGCTGAGATCGAAGATCTGCCGTGCACCGGGAAGGGCATCAAATAAGTGATATAAGTCGCTCCATTCGGCATCATTATGATGAATGACTTTGGCAGTACCATAGAGACGCAGGATCATTGGCTTACCATGAAATGCAGTGAACATGACTGTCATTCTTGGCAATTGCTGAATATGACCAGCGGTTTCATTACCACTACCCGTGACATTTAGCCAAATCACTCTATTTGGTGTCAGTACACGCAAAGAATCCATTCCCTTAGGCGAAATATTAACCCGACTGTCTTCTGTTGCCGTGCCCACAAAGAAAATGTGCTGCTGTTGAATGAATTCGATTAAGCGATCAGATAAGGCATCAAACTTTTGTCCCATATGGTTTTTAACTCTCTGTTCTTGTCATCATTAGTTTCTGCCACTCTTGTTCCATCATGATGTCAAAATTTGTCTCAACACGGTCAAGAAAAACATGTCCTTGCAGATGATCAAATTCATGCTGAAAAACACGTGCTAGAAAATCATCATAATGCGTTTCGACCCATTCTGCATGACGCGTTTGATAACGAACCAGTATATGTGTGTGACGCGGAACTAAACCACGAATACCGGGTAAACTCAGACAACCTTCCCAATCTTTTTCTTGTGTATTTGAGGTAGTAATAATCTCTGGATTAATGACAAAAAACGCAGGTATATCAGGCGCATGCGGATAACGGGCATTAGGATGGGAAGACATGATAAAAAAACGTTGTGAGATGCCCACTTGTGGCGCTGCTATGCCCATGCCACCTTTTTCAAGAACAAATTCCATGAGCGCATCGAGTTGGGCCTGGAACTCAGGATTTAGAATATCTTCAACTTTTTCAGTTGCTTGGCGAAGCACTGGGTGCCCTAACTGAAAAATAGTGAAGTCTTTTGTCATATCAACGGGGCTTGTAAAGGATCATGTAATCGGAACCAACCAGCAATACTGTAACGATCTCGACAGCTTTTGACTACTTCATGAGGAAACTCCTCACTCAAGAAAATAACAAAACTGCCAAAATTTGGGTTGACCGTCTCAATGACAGTGTTAGTCTCAGGCGCATAAATTAACAACTGACCGCCATCTTCTTCCTGCCATTCTGGGTTGAGATAGAGCACGGTAGTTAAAACCCGATTAGATTCACCTTTAAAAGCATCCATATGTTTTTTATAAAAAGCGCCGGGTGCGTAATGTGCGTAGTGAGCTTCATAGTCAAACAAGCCCATAAACAGTCGGCGGTTTATAGCGAGCCTAAACTCTGACATTTGATCGAGATAAGCCTTATCAGTGCTATTGTCTGGGGTTAACCAACGAGTTTGATCACGTCGAACAGCGTTATTCAACTGAAAATCCTGTTCTCGTCCAATACCTGCGCGTTTGAAATCATCATCATCTAAATTCATGACACGCTGATGAAGGGCATGATTAAGATTAGCGTGAAGAAGTTGTGGAAGAACACAGTAGCCGCGATCGGCGATGGTATCGGCGATAAGATCGTACGCTGACTCAGTAGGTTGTAGTAGTGGCTTCAAGCATGGAATCTCCAAACGGACAAATAAAACCAGACCAATTACTTAGATGGAGTGCTGTTAGTCGGGTGACCTGCTGGTTCCATTGAGGTAAGGGGTTGAACAGGTTGCAAAATTTAGCAAATTTTTGTTGAGTAGGTATGTTTTTTTTACTTACTAGCCGAAAAACCAATAGGCGACAGTGATAGCCGCCAAAATACCGGCTACATCTGCGGCGAGTCCACAGCCGATAGCATGACGGATGTGCTTGATACCAACAGAGCCAAAATAGACTGCTAAAACATAAAAGGTGGTTTCAGTACTTCCCTGAACAATAGCCGAAAGTCGTCCGGAAAATGAGTCTGCACCATAGGCTTGCATCGTATCGACCATCATTGCTCGTGCGCCGCTGCCACTAAAAGGCTTCATCAATGCGGTGGGTAAGGCTTCTATAAAGCGGTCATCTAAACCCAGGCTCAAAATAATATAGCGTAAGCCTTCAGCAAGCATATCCATAGCACCGCTGGCGCGAAATACACCAATAGCTACGAGCATAGCTACCAGATAGGGAATAATGGTGATGGCTGTTTCAAACCCTTCTTTTGCCCCATCAACAAAGGCATCGTAAGCATTGATCCTTTTTTTCCAGGCGGCTGTGATAAATATAATGATCAAGGTAAATAAAATTAGGTTACTGATTAATGACGATTGGCTGACCATTTCTTGCTGCGGTAGATGAGAAAAATAGATGAGTAAGGCCAGCACAAACGCTGTGAAACTACCCAGATAAGCCAAAATAACACGATCCAGAAGATTAATTTTCTGTACCCATGCCACACTGAGTAAACCAACCAAAGTAGAGATATATGTGGCAATTAGAATGGGAATAAAGACATCGGTTGGGTTGGCTGCGCCCATTTGTGCACGATAAGTAAAGATGGTGACGGGAAACAAGGTGACAGCAGAGGTATTAATCACCAGAAACAGTATTTGGGCATTACTGGCAGTATCTTTGAACGGATTTAATTTCTGTAGTTCCTTCATGGCTTTGATGCCCAGCGGCGTCGCGGCATTATCCAGACCAAGTGCATTAGCAGAGATATTCATCACCATGGCCCCAATAGCTGGATGGTTTCTGGGAATATCGGGCATGAGGCGTTGAAATAATGGTGTTAAAGCCGCCGTCAGTAATTGAATAAAGCCGCTTCGCTCCCCGATTTTCATGATACCCAACCATAGTGCCAGCACACCTGTCAGCCCGAGAGAAATCTCAAAGGCGGTTTTGGCCAGTTCAAACATGGCTTGCATGAGTTGGGTGAATATTAACTGATCGCCCAGTACCAGTAATTTAAACAAGGCAACGAGAAACGCGATGAGAAAAAAAGCGATCCAGATAATATTCAGCATGCGCGTATTGTGGCATGAGTGTCTGCATTGCGGAAGTTAGTGGGAATAAAGACATAAAAAAGCCCGCTCAGTACGATTCACTTGCGGGCTCTTTTGAGTGCTTATATGGCCTTTAGTCGCGGTTAGCTTTTCTTTGCTTTTTTGCGGCTATGGCTGGACGTTTCTTGGTTTTTCCTGGCGGTCCATTTCGGCGAGGTTTTCTTTCTGATCTCGCAGATGACATATCTGCCTCAGCGCCGGGCAGACTAATCTCGAGCTGCTTATTATTAACCCAGACTTTTCTTAAATGCTGGAAAATATCTTTTGGCATACCATCAGGCAAATCAACCAGGCTGTGATCCTGATTAATCGTAATACGGCCAATCATACGACTATCCATACCAGCTTCATTGGCGATAGCACCCACGATATGCTTTGGCTCAACATTTTGTTCTACACCGACCTCGATCCGGTATGTTTTCATACCTTCTTCAGCCTGATGAGCTGCCTGACGGCGAGGACTACGTTCTGCTCTTGGTGGTCTTTCTGAACGCATACCACGTTCACCACGATTCGCTCGTTCAGGACGATCACCACGCTCAGCTCGCTCTCTAGGTTGTTTGCGTTCTGAATGGACAACAGGAGGATTTAAAGGACGACTTTTCTGTACCTGGAAGGCAAGGGCGGCCGCCATTTCAATCGGATCCGCATTATGTTCTTCTTGATACTGACGAATCAGATTTTCAAAAAAAGCGAGATCTTGAGATTCGATGGTTTCTGTCAGGTCTTGTTTAAAGGCCATAACACGACGGTCAGCAATATCTTCGCTACTAGGCAGTTGCATCCGAGTAATCGTCTGTTTAGTGGCTTTTTCAATCGCACCCAACATACGTTTTTCACGTGGAGAGACGAATAAAATCGCTTCACCTTTACGGCCTGCACGACCCGTTCTACCAATGCGGTGAACGTAAGATTCGGTGTCATAAGGAATATCGTAATTAACGACGTGGCTCATACGTTCGATATCCAGACCGCGAGCAGCCACATCGGTGGCAACCAAGATATCAATCTTGCCTGCTTTCATTCTTTCGATGGTTTTTTCACGTAGCGCCTGATTCATATCACCGTTTAGTGGTGAACTGGCGTAACCACGTGCTTCTAGCTTTTCAGATAAATCCACTGTCGAATTTTTAGTACGCACGAAGATAATCATGCCATCAAAGTCTTCAACTTCAAGAATGCGCGTCAATGCATCCAGTTTATGTAACCCGGTTACCTGCCAGTAGCGTTGTGTGATCGTATCTACGGTCGATGTTTTTGATTTGATATGCACATCAACAGGATTATTGAGATAACGCTGTGCAACACGGTGTATTGGTTTAGGCATGGTGGCTGAGAATAAAGCCACCTGACGTGTTTCTGGTGTTTCTTTCAGAATGGTTTCAACATCATCAATAAAGCCCATGCGCAGCATTTCATCAGCTTCATCCAGCACCAGTGCTTTCAAATCTTCGAGGGGTAATTTACCGCGACGAATCAAATCAAGAATACGACCAGGCGTACCGACGATAACTTGTGGGCTACGTTGTAACTGGCGTAATTGAATGCCCATGCTTTGACCACCATAAACAGGTAACACATGGAAGTTTTTCATATGACGACCATAACCTTGCATGGCTTCAGCGACTTGAATAGCTAACTCACGCGTGGGGGTGAGTACCAGAATTTGTGGTGTCTTTTGACGATCATTCAAACGACTTAATAGAGGTAGAGAAAAGGCGGCCGTTTTACCTGTACCGGTTTGGGCCTGACCCAGCAAATCACGACCTTCTAATAATGGCGTAATACTTTGGGCTTGAATCGGTGACGGTGTTTCGTAACCGGCTTCTTTGATTGCTTTGACAATAGCGGGAGCGATACCCAGCTCACTGAATGAGGGGATCGAGTCAAGTTGTTCTGTGGACATGCAAAAACCTGTGAATGTCAGTTTTGAACGCAAAACTGAGGAGCGGGATGATAAACGGCATATTATACGATCCTGAAATGGCAAAAGATAGAAAAATCATTTGTTTAATGTGATATTGCGCATTTCTGGTAATGTCGGGTTTTAGGTTTTATGATGGAAATTCAAATGACTTTCTGACAGTGAGGAGACAGAGATGAGTGAACATACCTATAAACTGATTGAATTAACCGGTAGTTCAAGTGAAAGTTCCGATCAGGCGATTCAAAATGCCATCAAAAAAGCCGGTGAAACGGTCAAACATATGCACTGGTTCGAAGTGATTGAAACCCGTGGTTATATTGAAAATGATGGTGTGAAATACTGGCAGGTCACCATCAAAGTTGGGTTTAGAATCGAAGATTAAATATCGCTCCTCAAAGGACTATCATGTCAAATACAACCCAGACCGATGTCATTATTATCGGGGCAGGTACCGCAGGTTTAGCCGCGCTCAAGCAAGTGCAGAAGAAAACGGATGCGTTTTTGTTAATTAACGAAGGTGAATATGGCACCACCTGTGCCCGAGTTGGCTGTATGCCATCCAAGCTGCTTATTGAAGCGGCAAATGCTTATCACCGTCGTCATACTTTTGCTGAGTTTGGTATCCAGAATGCGGAACAACTCAGTATTGATATACCGGCGGTATTACGCCGGCTGCGTCACATAAGAGATTATTTTGTTTCCAGTACGTTAAAGTCGATCAGTGAGGTAGAGGATAAGGTGATTACCGGTCGAGCCACGCTCACAGGGCCCAACACTGTCAGAGTGAACGATGATGTGTATACCGCCAAAAAGATCATTATCGCCACTGGCTCCAGACCTGTACTACCGCCTGAGTGGGAGCAAATAGGCAACAATAAAATTCTCACCACCAATATCTTGTTTGAACAAACTGATTTAAAGCCCAGGATCGCTGTTATAGGTCTGGGGGCTATTGGTATTGAAATGGCTCAGGCTCTGTCACGATTGGGTATCGAAGTCACGGCATTTGGCGCAGAGTCTATGTTGGCGGGACTGACAGATAAAAAGGTCAGTGAGGCATTGCACGAAACACTGGCTAAAGAGTTTACGCTCTACACAGAAACTGAAGCGGATTTAGAGGAGACTGAAAACGGGGTCAAAGTCATCACTCAGAAAAGTGAATTGGAAGTGGATCAAGTGCTGGTAGCAGTGGGGAGACGCCCCAATCTGGATGGCATGGGACTGAATAAACTGGATGTCAGCCTCGATGACAAGGGGATGCCAGACATTAATCCGAATACGACTCAAATAGAAGGCTCAGCGGTATTTATCGCTGGTGATGCGGCGGCCGATAAAATGTTATTACACGAAGTGGCTGATGAAGGGCGTATCGCAGGGCATAACGTATTGAGTGAACGTGTAGAAGCCTATTGTCGTCGTATACCACTCAGTATTGTATTCAGTGAACCAAGCTGCGCTGTGGTGGGCACTGCTTTGCAACAAATTGATCAGCAGACAATCGTCATTGGGGAAGCGAGCTTTACAGATCAGGGAAGGGCGCGGGCTGCACAACGAAATCAGGGAGTGATGCGGGTTTACTTGGATAAATCATCTGGAAAGATTGTGGGGGCAGAAATGGCTTGTTCTGCGGCTGAGCACATGGCTCATACGCTGGCTTTGGCCATCAGTCAGGAATTGACTGCAACCGAAGTGCTGTCGATGCCAATTTATCATCCGGTACTGGAAGAGGGGATGCGAACAGCTTTGCGTGATGCGAATAAGAAAATACAAACATCACACAGTTTTGACTTATCCCGTTGTGATGCCTTCCAGGCCGAAGCCTTAGATTAATTCAGGCTGGGGGCTTACGCTCCCAGCCTTATGGCTATTTTGCTGAATTAATTTGTTACACCCAGACTTTTTAAATACTCATCATAGCTACCACGGAAGTCCGTAATACCATCGGCTTCCATATCAAAGACGCGTGTCGCGAGTGAAGAGACAAATTCACGATCATGACTGACAAAGATCAGCGTGCCTTCAAATTGTTCTAAAGCCATATTCAACGATTCAATTGATTCCATATCCATATGGTTCGTGGGTTCGTCCATGACCAGAATATTCGGACGTTGCAGAATCAATTTACCGAATAACATCCGACCTTTTTCACCACCAGATAACACATTGGCTTTTTTGTCGATGGTGTGGCCCGAGAATAATAAGCGACCCAGAGTGCCCCTGATGACTTGTTCATCGTCTTCAGGTCCGGCCCATTGAGACATCCATTCAAACAGGGTCAAATCATCTTTAAATAGATGATCATGATCCTGCGCGTAATAACCAATATTGGCATTCTCTGACCATTTCACTTCACCTGATTTAGGTGGAAGCTCACCTACCAGGGTTTTGACTAAACTGGTTTTACCAATACCATTGGGGCCGATAATGGCAATTTTCTCACCAACTTCAGTCATAAAGCTAAAGTCTTTAAATAATGAGGTTTCATCCGTTTCATAAAACTGGGTGATTTTGCTGACTTCTAATGCATTACGAAATAGCTTCTTGTCCTGCTCAAAACGAATAAATGGATTGACCCGGCTGGAAGGTTTGATATCTTCCAACTGAATTTTCTCCATTTGTTTCTGGCGAGAAGTGGCTTGTTTCGCTTTGGATGCGTTCGCAGAGAAGCGAGCAACGAAGCCCTGAAGTTCTTTAATCTGCGCTTTTTTCTTTGCATTATCCGCCATCAAACGTTCACGAGCCTGTGTCGATGCCAGCATATATTCGTCATAGTTACCTGGATAGATTCGCAGTTCACCATAGTCCATGTCGGCCATATGTGTACAAATACTGTTCAGGAAATGGCGGTCATGCGAAATGATAATCATGGTACTGTTACGCTGATTAAGTGTGTCTTCCAACCAGCGGATTGTGTTGATATCCAGATGGTTAGTCGGCTCGTCAAGCAGCATGATATCCGGGTCAGCAAACAGCACTTGTGCCAGTAAAATACGGAGTTTCCAACCTGGTGCGATTTCACTCATCGGGCCGTAGTGCTGTTCAACAGGAATGCCGACACCCAGTAATAGTTCACCGGCACGTGATTCAGCGGTGTAACCATCCATTTCTGCATACTGACCTTCCAGTTCAGCGACTTTGAGACCGTCTTCTTCACTCATTTCTGGCAGGTTATAAATGCGGTCACGCTCAATGTGGACTTCGTATAACTCAGGTTGTCCCATGATTACCACATCAATGACGCGTTGATCTTCATACGCGAACTGATCCTGCTTTAATACGGCAAATGATTCATTCACGTCACGCATAACCGTGCCTGAGGTAGGCTCAAGTTGTTTAGCGAGAATTTTCATAAAGGTGGACTTACCACAACCATTAGCGCCAATGAGACCATAACGGTTGCCGTCACCAAATTTGACGGACACATTTTCAAATAGGGGTTTAGCACCAAATTGCATGGTGATATTTGCAGTACTGAGCAAGGGAATATCCTGTTATCTGATTGCGACAAGAATGACGCTGAAAAAAAGCGCCATTATACAGATTGTTAGCGTGTAGCGATAAGGGCTAATTTCGCCTGTCGGCTGAGTTTTTTTATAGCTGCTTCACGTTTAGAAGCTTGACTGCGATCAGGCTGTGTTTCCTGGTAGACAATCTTTTTTGCCTGACTGGTGTGAAAAAAACGCGCACCAGCTTTGCCGGCTTGATGCTCTTGAAATCGGCGCGATAAATCAGTGGTGATACCGGTATAGAGATGACCGTTATCTGCCTCGATGATATAAACCGTCCATTCAGTTTTGGTCGTCAAAATCGAGTGCTACCGAATTAATACAATAACGAAGCCCTGTCGGTGCCGGACCATCGTCGAAGATATGACCTAAGTGTGCATCACAGTGTTGACAGCGTACTTCTGTTCGGTCCATGCCATGACTGTGATCGGCCAGATGGTTGACCACGCCATGAGATATCTGAGCAGAAAAACTTGGCCAGCCGCAACCAGAATCGAATTTATTTTCAGACGAAAACAAGGCTTGTTTACAGCAGGTACATCTATAGACGCCTTGATCATCATGATCGACGTAGATGCCAGAGAATGCGGGTTCTGTGCCAGACTGACGCGTTACATAAAATTGATCTTCGCTCAGTTCTTCACGCCATTCAGCGTCAGATTTTATCAGTTTGTCGGGCATTTTTTGTCAAAGTTGTACCTAGAAAAAATAACATTGTAGGCAAAACACGTAGAAAAATCAGCTCAAAGGGATTTTTTGAAAGCCATCGACGGGGAGTGACTGAAAAAAAGTTGCCAGCCAAAAGACTGGCAACAAACTCGGTTTTCAGATTTAAGAGAGAGGGAGTAGGTCGGCCTTTGTTGTCACAAATTCCTATCAACTCCATCGGTTAATAATGATAATGATTATCATTTAAATTAGCAAGTAGTTTTTTGAAATTAATTGGAGGTTTAGTATTTCTCTATTTAAGTCAGTTGCTTAACTCATAGAAAAAGATCATATTTTTTGTTTAGGCAGCGTTGTTAGGCTACAAATCAGCGTCATTTCTCTGCTCCGTGTGTTCATGAGTCCTTTACATGCTTTTACATAGGTTTACTTTTTCCTGTCTATTATCAATAAGTTAATAGAAATATAGTGTGAGATAACTAAGTGACATAGCTTTAAAGCTATCGTCACCCTTAAAAAGGATAAGGGTAAAGTTATGGCTATAAACGGTCTATCTAATAATCTGCATTATCAATATTCAAGGTCAACGAATATAACTGAGAAGGCCAATGCTATTTATGCAAAGTTGAATGAAGAAGAGCAAAGCTTTCTTGATAAAGACACGATAGAAAAAGCGCTTCAGCAGATAGCGGAAAGTCGAGCCAATAACAATAAATCTTCTTTTCCATTGCAAAATGATGCCAACGAAATAATAGATGGCCAAGGCGTAATTCCTAATAAGCAATATGAACTCGCTAATGAGCTAGCTATACGAATACAGGCGAATGATGGCAAGCCAGAAAAACGGCCTCAAGCATACAATCTTCGTGTTGATGATGTCGGTGTGTTGGTGAGTGATGTCGATACAATTAATCAGAAACCCAAAGCGACGAGTTCAGCTCAAATAAACGATAAAGAAGCGTTAAGCCTTGAAACTAATGTTAAACGCCATGTTTCTTTAACCGCCTAAAACGGATTATTTTTTATAGGGTAGTTCGACCTCAACTCGAAGACCACCTTCCTGCCTGTTAGCTGCTTTAATTTCACCATGATGTGCACTCACCGCTCGATACGCGATAGCCAAACCTAAACCTATACTGTCATTTCTATGTGTGAGCTGTCCCCGGAAGAAGGGTTTGAATATGGATTCAATATCGGCTTCTGCAACACCAGGACCATTGTCTTCGATCACAATACATAAACGTTGCTTTATGCTGTCCGTTGTTACACACAGAGTGATCTCTGCATTTTCAGGAGAGAACTTAATAGCATTTCTCAGAATATTTTCGATAGCTCTGTGTATCAATTCACTTCTTACCGTAATAAAAATATCTTCAGCAATCGTGTAATGAATTGTTATCTGTTTACTACTGGCTTCAAAACGGGCATCACTGATAATTTCATCCAGCAGATCATTCAGGCTAATCTCCACATGAACATTATCCGTTACCCCGGTTTCTAAACGAGACAAAACCAGTAACTCGCCGACCAGATCGCTCATGCGTTGTGATTCCCGCTCTATACGATTCAATATTTCTGGCGTTTTCTCTGGTTGTTGTTCAGCAATACCAATGGCCGCTTGCATTCTCGCCAGTGGTGAACGAAGTTCATGTGAGACATCGTGTAAAAGGCGTTGTTGTGCTGACATTAGATGACTAATCTTTCCGGCCATATCATCAAAATTCTGGCCCAGTTCCACCAACTCATCTCGTCGATGACCCATTTTGTTGCCTATGCGGGTGTTAAGTTGGCCCTCTGCTAACTTTGAGAAAGACTGTCTCAGCAATCCGATGGGCTTGGTAAAGTACCAGGCCAGCAACGCGCTAAAAAAAATCGCTGCAATCAAACCAGAGCCAATCAATAAAACGAGTGGATAGGGCACGGTTTCAGAGGGGGGAGGGGGAATGCGCCTGGTTTCAAAGGGTGGTGTTGGAAAAGGTTCATTGAGCATGGGAGCTGGCCCAAACTCACGTCGCTCATGCGGTGGCCCGATAAAGAGTGTTTCTGATACCCCGCGTTTTATTGGCGAGAAAAAGAGTAATGCATTATTTTCTTTATCAGAAACGTAGCGGATGGCGAGGGGGAACTCCCCCTGCAGAAATAATGCTCGCGCGTAGCCCACAACTTTGGGATCGATAGAGCGACCCAGCACATCATTCCCCTTATCATCGATGGCATAGACGTCTGGAAATGGTGCATGATGCGCTTTTTCCAAGAAAGTAATTAATGCAGTCTTACCACCATAGCTGAAAATTTCGGCGGCGACTGAGACAAAAGCATGCGCATCAACATCGATTTCCGGATCGGTTTTATTGGCTTGTTCCTGTATGGATTTATGATGTAACCAAACGACCGTTCCCACGCTGAGTCCGGCTAATAATAACGCCAGCCAGAACACAGTAAAGAATTTCCAGAATAACTTACTCATCCTAATGATTATTCCCGAATGAATTGATAACCTTTGCCTCTTATTGTCTGAATATAGGACTGTCCGTCTTGCTGATTGCCCAGTTTCTGACGAATGCTGCTCATATGCACATCAATACTACGGTCAAACCGCACCAATGGCCGACCCAGTGCGCGTTGAGATAGTTCATCTTTGCTGACAACTTGACCAGCTTTACGCACCAATGCTTCGAGTAGGTTAAATTCAGTACTGGTCAACTCCAGTGGCTTTTCAAACCACAAGGCCTGTCGTTTTTGAGCACTCAGTTGAAGAGGACCTATTTGAATATCCTGTGACTGCATATCCACCATAACAGCATCCATTCGCCGAAGAATCGCACGAATACGAGCAACGAGCTCTCTTGGTGTGCAGGGTTTGGGCACATAATCATCAGCACCAGACTCCAGGCCGATAATACGATCAATATCATCACCCTTCGCGGTGAACATCAGTACCGGAATCAGACTTTTCTGACGAATTTGTAGCAGGATTTCTGTGCCTGAAATATCTGGCAACATCATATCCAGAATAATCAAGTCAAACGAGCCACTGAGCGCCATTTCCAAACCAACTTTACCGGTTAAGCTACTTTTCACCTGAAACTGTTCTTGCTCCAGATACTCCTCAAATAATTCAACCAATTCAGCATCATCGTCAATGATGAGTACATTCGCCACAGTCAACTCCTTATTCTGTTGATGCTGCCATCATAGAGTGTACTGAATGATGGCTCCAGCTTTAGCAAGCAATCTTTACTTGTTTTTACCTTTCTCTAACCCTCGTTAACATGCTGATGCGTGATACTGGCTCTCAAGTTCAAAGTGATTGGCCTGAAAGTAGGTTAAAGACAATGATAAAGAAAATAATTTTACTGATGATTATTCTGCCAGTTGTTGCCATCGCTAATCCTATGAATGGCGAGGCCAATCACATAAAACATCATGAAGTGCCGTTGATGCATCCAAACATGCAACACAAACCAAAGCCTGATGATGTGGGCTTTTTCTTACACGATCTCAATTTAACTCCGGCTCAAAATTCAAAAATTTTAATGTTGCTCGAAAAAGAGTGCGACTTAATGGAGGAGGATCGAGAGAAAGCACGACAAGTCAGACGCCGTATTCAAGAAATGGCATTGTCTGATGATTTTGATAAGCACAAGCTGGAAAAATTAATTGATCAATCCTTGGTCATTCACAAACGTTATGCGTTAACAAAGGCTCAGTTTTCTCATGAGCTATTTGAAGTGCTTACCGAGCAACAACGCCAAGCATTAAAACTTAAGATGCTGAATTTTAATGCACCTTTTCCCGGCTAGAGAATATGCACGGCTCTCCCTGACCAATCCTCTCTCCCGTCCCAAGTGATGGGGAGAGCTGCTGCATTTATTTCAGTTTTGATAATTGGGTGAGGGCATACCCTTGATGATAGCCTTTTGACCGCATATTAAAATAGTACTGACAATAGGCTGAGAAATTATGAGGCGTGCCTTCGGTTGGTAAGTGGGTAAACATATCAATCAGGCTAACAGCGCTCTCTTCGATACCTATTTCTAACAACATGTCTTCCAGCTGTACCGCTCTGTTGGCAATCATGCGTGGACTTTCACGGAAGTGTTGTGAGGCATGCTTCAAAATTTCAACCCGATGGTCACGATCTGTCACTTCACCTCTCAATGCGGCGGCACTGCGTAAAATAAGCCAGTCTTGAGGTGTCAGATCATCGTAGGCTTCCAACCATTGGGGTATATCCTCTTTTTCTAGTGGTGATGGCACTGTCGTATCAGAAGCACTCAGGTCATAGTCTTCTTCATTGTTGTCACAGGCGCTTAGTAGCCCAATCATAAAAAGACTGATGAGGATGTGTAAATGTGTTCTCACGAAGGTGACACCTGTAATAAACAATACACATAGGCTAGCATCAGGGAGATGATGACCCTATCGGATATTCTCCTGTTTTATTTAAGGAAAAACTTCTTGTATCGCATTTATCCTGTGAAAGCTGTTTTACAGTCAATAACATTCGGTATCATACCTTGAGTTTTTTGTAAGGAATAAACATGGTTCTGGAACATGCGCCCAGCTGGCTGACCGTTTTGGCGTCAGAATTTGAAGCACCTTATATGCAAAATCTGAAGACGTTTTTACGTCAGCAAAAAGATCAGCATAAAAAAATCTATCCTCATTCCGCTGATTGGTTTCATGCTTTAGAAACCACCCCACTTGATGAGGTAAAAGTCGTCATCCTCGGACAGGATCCTTACCATCAGCCAGGTCAGGCTCATGGCTTATGCTTTTCGGTCAAACCCGGTGTCAAAGTGCCGCCATCACTGGTGAATATTTATAAAGAGCTAGAGGCCGATCTCGGTGTGATGCCTGTCAAACATGGCTATCTGGAGTCGTGGGCGAAGCAGGGAGTCTTGTTACTCAATGCGGTATTAACCGTCGAAGATTCAAATGCCAATGCCCATCAAGGTAAAGGCTGGGAACAGTTCACTGATAAAGTCATCGAAACCATAAATGCACAACGTGAAAATGTCGTGTTTATGTTGTGGGGTAGCTACGCGCAGAAAAAAGGTAGCGTGATTGACCCGCAGAAACATCTGGTTTTAAAAGCACCTCACCCGTCGCCATTATCTGCGCATCGCGGCTTTCTTGGCTGTCGTCATTTCAGCCAGGCGAATGACTATCTGACACAACATGGGCTATCACCCATAAACTGGCAGTTACCCGAGACCGCATCGTAAGAAATTCTGCTAGACAGGCCCGGGCCTTGATACAATTCGTGCCATGATAAAGTTCAATCAAGTCTCTCTTCGTCGCGGCACGCAATTACTGTTTGAATCAGCCAATCTTATTGTTCACCCCGGACAGCGGGTTGGTCTGACCGGTGCAAACGGTACCGGTAAATCCAGTTTGTTTGCGATGTTACGTCAACAACTTCATGCCGATACCGGTGAGGTGTCGATTCCTGATGTCTGGACCATCGCTCATGTGGCCCAGGAAACACCGGCCGTGGACACTTCTGCACTGGATTATGTGCTCGAAGGTGATGCCGAGTTAACTGAATTGAACCAACAACTGGCTGGAGCAGAAGCCAATCATGATGGTCACCTAGTCAGCGTGTTACACGATAAATTGGCCGCGATTGATGCCTACACAGCAAATAGCCGTGCAGGCAAACTGTTACATGGCTTGGGTTTTACGGCTGAGCAAGAGAGCTGGCCTGTTACCGCTTTCTCAGGTGGCTGGCGAATGCGACTCAATCTGGCACAAGCATTAATGTGCCGTTCTGATTTATTACTCCTGGACGAGCCAACTAACCATCTGGATTTAGAGGCCGTTTATTGGCTGGAAGAATGGTTGCGAGCATACCCTGGCACGTTAATCGTGATTTCGCATGACCGTGATTTTTTGGATCGGGTCGTCACACATATCGCGCACATTGAACAACAGCGTGTAAAACTATACACCGGTAGCTACTCAGACTTTGAACTGGCTCGAGCTGAACATCTAGCAAATCAACAAGCAGCCCATCAAAAGCAACAGCGTGAAATTGCCCATATGCGCAGTTTTGTGACGCGCTTTAAGGCCAAAGCAACAAAAGCTCGACAAGCCCAGAGCCGTATTAAAGCGCTGGAGCGAATGGAATTAATCGCACCAGCCCATGTGGATTCACCGTTTCATTTTGATTTTTTCCCGCCAAGTCGTCTGGCCACACCTTTGTTGGATTTAGATAAAGCGTCGGTGGGGTATTATGAAAATAAGCCTCTTATCAGCAATATCAAAATGCGGTTGGCACCGGGAGATCGAATCGGGCTGTTAGGGCCGAATGGGGCGGGTAAGTCGACATTAATTAAGCTCATTGCCGGCGTGTTAGAGCCTTTGAGCGGTAAACGTAAAGAAGGCAAAGAGATTCGCATTGGTTATTTTGCTCAGCATCAGCTGGAACAGCTAAGACCAGATGACAGTCCGTTAAAGCACATCCAACGTTTGAATAAACTGGCTTCAGAACAAGAGTGCCGAAATTTTCTCGGTGGTTTTGGTTTCCACGGTGACAAAGCATTAGAGCCGGTTGCGCCATTTTCTGGTGGTGAAAAAGCCAGATTGGTGCTCGCTATTCTGGTCTATCAGAAACCGGCCGTATTGTTACTGGATGAACCAACCAATCACCTTGATCTGGAAATGCGTTTAGCTTTGACTGTAGCCTTGCAGGATTTTGAAGGCGCACTCGTCGTTGTCTCGCATGACAGACATTTACTACGTACCGTCACCGATGATTTATGGCTGGTGTCGAATGGGCAGGCGACCGTATTTGATGGCGATTTGGATGATTATCGTCAGTGGTTATTAAATAAAGATAAACCGGAAAAAACAGCCGAGTCGTCTTCCGCGGTTAATAATAAAAAACAGGACAGACAACTCGCCGCTCAGCAACGTCAGAAGCTGCAACCGCTTCGTAACACGGTGAAAAAAGCCGAGCAGAAGATGGAGAAGCTCAATGAAGCTTTATCCTCACTAGAAATGCAACTTGCCGACACAGCACTTTATACCGATGCTAATAAGGATAAGTTAAAAGACTTATTACAACAGCAGGCGGATCTTAAAACACAGCTGGAAGAAACTGAAATGCAATGGTTTGATGCCAGCGAACAATTAGAAGCAGCACAAGCTGCTGAGGAATAACTGTGGCATTACTGTCATTAAAGCAAATCACCGTCAGTTTTGGCGGTCCAAATTTATTAAATAACGTCGATTTTCAACTCGATCGTGGTGAACGAGTGTGTTTAGTTGGTCGCAACGGTGCCGGTAAATCGACACTGATGAAATTGATTGCAGGTGAAGTCACTGCTGATTCAGGTGAAATGATCGGTATTCAGGACCTCGTCATTTCGCGTCTGGAACAAGAAGTCCCCAGTGGTACACACGGCAAAGTATTTGATGTGGTGGCGGCAGGCTTAGGACAAGTGGCGCCGCTGCTGGTGGAATATCACGATATTATTCATCAACTACAAACAGATAGCTCACAAGCTCTGTTGGATAAACTCGAAAAAGCACAGCATAAAATTGAAGCGGCCGATGGCTGGTCACTAGAGCAACGCGTCGAAACGGTTATCTCAAAATTATCTTTAGACCCTGATGCAGAATTTGATAGTTTATCTGGTGGTAAAAAACGTCGGGTGTTACTGGCACAGGCATTGGTCAAACAGCCAGATATTCTTTTGCTCGATGAGCCGACTAACCATTTGGATATCGAATCGATCACCTGGCTTGAGGGCTTTTTGAAAAGTTATGGTGGCACAGTCTTGTTTATCACCCATGATCGGACATTCCTGCAGGCATTAGCCACACGTATTGTTCAACTGGATCGTGGCAATCTGGTCAGCTTCCCTGGTGACTATGAAAACTACCTGAAAAAGCGTGAAGAGTTGCTGGCGGCAGAGGCTGAACAAAATGCGCAGTTTGATAAAAAACTGGCTCAGGAAGAAGTCTGGATTCGCCAGGGCATCAAGGCTCGTCGCACGCGTAATGAAGGCCGCGTCAGAGCTTTGGAAGCTTTGCGTAAAGAGCGTAGTCAACGACGTGAGCGTCAGGGAACAGCAAATATTCAACTGCAGGAAGCTGACAGAAGCGGCAAGCTGGTATTAGAGGCTGAACATATTGGCCAAAGTTATGATGGCAAAATGTTGTTTGACGATTTTTCTATTGTCATTCAGCGTGGTGATCGTATCGGTATCATCGGTCCGAATGGCTGCGGTAAAAGTACACTGTTATCCATCTTGTTGAAACGAATCGAACCTGAACACGGTTCAGTGAAACTCGGTACCAACCTGGAAATTGCTTTTTTTGATCAATTACGCAGCCAACTCGATGAAGAAGAATCGGTGGTTGAAAACGTGGGACAGGGTAGTGATCACGTAGAAATTAACGGTAGCCGTAAACATATTATTGGTTATCTGCAGGACTTTCTGTTTACGCCTGACCGAGCGAGAACACCGGTCAAAGCCTTATCTGGCGGCGAACGAAATCGGCTGTTACTAGCGAAACTGTTTACCCAACCTGCTAACTTACTGGTGATGGACGAACCGACTAATGATCTCGATGCTGAGACATT
Organism: Methylophaga sp. UBA2513; assembly: GCF_002341285.1. Classification (NCBI taxonomy): domain Bacteria; kingdom Pseudomonadati; phylum Pseudomonadota; class Gammaproteobacteria; order Thiotrichales; family Piscirickettsiaceae; genus Methylophaga; species Methylophaga sp. UBA2513. The sequence continues at coordinate 23,557 of NZ_DDNT01000018.1, forward strand.
GGAATTGCTGGAAGATTTGTTGCTGAACTACTCTGGTACCTTACTGTTGGTCAGCCATGATCGTTCTTTTATTAATAATGTGGTCACCAGCAGTATTGTGTTTGATACCGACGGCGAACTACGTGAATATGTCGGTGGTTATGATGACTGGTTAAGACAACGCACGGAAACACAAAACAACAAACCAAAAGTTGAAACTAAACCTGCAGTTGAAAAGCCAGCGAATAAACCCGCAAAGAAATCCACACTGACTTACCAAGAAAAACTGGATCTTGAAGCGTTGCCAGCCATTATTGAAAAGCTGGAAATGGAGCAAGAAACTCTAACAGCAAAGATGTCGGAGCCAGATTTCTATCAGCAAGAGGCAGACAAAGTCAGCCAGGTTCAACAAGCACTGTCTGAATTAGAAGCAAAAATGTCAGAAGCTTTCGAGCGCTGGGAGCTGTTGGAGGAAAAGGCCAACAGCTAAGCAGGTTTAAGTCACAGAAAGGTTTTGCTCTAATAACGTCATGACGTGTTTTGCTGCTATAGGCCGGCTGAAATAATATCCCTGATAAACATCGCAGTGGTGTTGTTTCAGGAACTGTAATTGTTCCTGATTTTCAACGCCTTCTGCGATGACTTCCAGGCCAAGACTTTTGGCTAATGTAATAATCGCTTTGCAAATCGCGGCATCTTCAATATTGATACTGCACTCTCTAATGAAGGCCTGATCAATTTTCAGCACATCCACAGGAAATTTTTTCAGGTAACTGAGTGAGGAATAGCCGGTGCCAAAATCGTCGATCGATAAGCGGATATGCGTTTTTTTCAACGCTGACAAAGCCGCAATACTTTCTTCTGTGTTGCCGGTTAAAACGCCTTCCGTAATCTCAAATTCCAGCATGTCGCCGCGGATGCCATACTGCGTCATCAGTTTTTCAACATAAGCGCTTAATGTATTGGAGTGCAGGTGATGACCTGAGATATTGATGGCGATGGGTAATAGGGTCGCACCGGCATCACGCCATGCTGACAACTGCTTGATGACATTTTCAATGACCCATTCCCCCACATCTATGATCATATTGGATTCATCAATAACCGGAATAAAGTCACCAGGCATGATTAAGCCATGATCCGGGTGTTTCCAGCGTAATAAGGCTTCAAAACCGACTACTTCACTGGTTTCACAAGACACTTTTGGTTGATATTCCAAAAATAACTGATTTTTCTTGATAGCATCAGGTAATGCATGTTCAAGTTGAAAATGTTGCAGGGATTTTTCGCTCATTTCTTCAAGGAAAACGCGATAGGTGTTGCGTCCTGCCTGCTTGGCTTTGTACATAGCAATGTCAGCGTGCTGTAACAGCTGTTCAGCTTGAACCTGACCGTTTACGGATATAGCAATACCAATGCTGGTAGGCACGACCAGATTTTGTTGAGCCAAGGTCACTGGAGCCCGCATCACACTCAAAATATCCATGGCTTTGCTTTCGGCATTCTCGAGCGTGATATCACCAGACAGGACAATGACAAACTCATCACCACCCCAACGTCCAACCAGATCAAGTTCTCGTGTCACTTTACCGAGACGATGAGCGACTTCGCATAACAGTTCATCACCGGCTTTATGACCCAGATTGTCATTAATTTTTTTGAACTGATCTAAATCCAGAAACATCAACACGACCGAACCGGGCGTTTGTTGATGATATTGCAGTAGCTGCTTTAAATGGCTCATAAAATAAGTACGGTTATAGAGCCCGGTGAGCGGATCGTTATAAGCCAGTTGTTTAAGGCGATTCTGTAGCTTTATTTGCTGGGTAATATCACGGATATGCAAGGTATATTCGACACGCGGCTGTGTTGTGTCTGTAGTTTGTGTGATGACTACTTCAGCAGGAAACTCTTCGCCATCACTTCGTGTTAACTCAGCAATATTGTGTCGTTTCAGCACCAATCCATCACCACTGACAAAGCCTTGTGATAAATTATTCATCGCTGCAGTACGAGACTGTTCAGTAATAAATAAAGCAAAAAAGTTTTGTCCCATCACTGAGCGCTTGGACATACCAAAACACTGCTCAGCAGCTGGATTAAACTCAATAATTTCTCCGCGTTCGTTGACAGTCACAATACAATCCATGGCTGCCTGCAAAATGGCACCTTTTCGAAACTCACTCTCTTTATAAGCAGAGAATGCCTGATCGCGTTGTTTTATTTCTTGATTAACCTTATCTATAACGCGATTGTATTGTTGAGCAATTTGACCCACTTCAGTGAAAGGCTCAACGGGGACAGTAGATGAAAAATCAGACTTTTGTTGCTGGTGATGCATGGCAGCAAGAAGGTCAAAAACTTCGGTACTGACACGGTGCTCCGCCACATTGAGCCCGATTAATTCTGCATTCGCATCAACACGCAGTGGATAAAAGTGATTGATTATTTTGAACACCACATAGGCAATGACAAAACTGTATAGACCGATGCTGGCAATCCCTAAAAGTTGTACTTCCAACTGATCCAATCGACTCAGCCCTGTGCCAATTTTGGCAGGGTCACCCAGTAATGCGAGTGCAACCGTGCCCCAGATACCAGCAAATAAATGCACAGGAATAACACTGATAGCATCATCGATCTTTTTCCACTCGAGCAGCTTGTCACCATAAAAAACGATAATCCCGCCGATGATGCCAATTAAAAACGCCTGGTCACTGCTCACTGCATGACAGTTTGCTGTAATAGAGACTAAACCGCCTAATACGCCGTTAATAATCATTAATACATCAACATAGCCGTCGGAGATGTATTTCAGAAGGGTGGTTGAGATACCACCCCAAAGTGCGGCAACTAAAGTATTGAGTAATATACTGGGCACATTATCTGACCAGGCCAGTGTGCTGCCACCATTAAAGCCAAACCACCCAAACCAGATAAGCATCGCACCTAACACGGCCATGGGCAGATTGCTGCCAGGGATACGTCGGTTATCGACATCATAGCGTCCAATACGTGGCCCAATGATCAAAATAGCCGCTAAGGCTACCCAGCCACCGACAGAGTGCACAACTGTTGAGCCAGCAAAATCAACAAATCCCAGCATTTCAAGCCAGCCTGTGGGAGTGCCTGTGAAAATACCTGCCCAGGCCCAATGACCGATAATAGGGTAGATACATAAGGTGATAGTCACTGTAATAATCACATAACCAATATAACTGGTGCGTTCGGCTACGGCACCAGAAACCAGGGTGGCGGCAGTGCCGCAGAACATCATCTGAAAAATAAAGAAAGTGGTGGAATTAGCTGTGGGGGTATCCCCAAACATAAAATGGCTTAAACCAAAAAAGCCAGAAACACTATCCCCAAACATAATGCCAAAGCCAATTAACCAAAAGATGGCGCTAGATATAGTAAAGTCAGTGATATTTTTTGCGGCGACGTTAATGCTGTTTTTACTGCGGACCAAGCCACTTTCCAAACAGAGAAATCCGGCCTGCATAGTAAACACAAGGCAAGCTGAGCAAAGTAACCATAATGTATCCACGACTGGGGGTACCCTTTCTAGATCTGATTTATTCTGTTTTTACGATATTTCAGAAAATAAATCTATACGTTATATAACGAAATGGAAGACTTTCCCGATAGACCAACCATTATTCTGAAGAGAAACAAATAAAAAAGCCATTTACCCGAAAGGGGTAAATGGCTTGAGTTTTAAGTAGTGTTTTGTGATGACTTATTCGTCTAATAATGCATCACGGTCGTCACTGTGGCGTTTTGGCATAATCCACATTTCATACATCGATACACACCACATAAAGGCAAATGACATCGCCATGGCGCCACCGGCTATGATGACCATCCATGCAAAGTTTGGATTAAGTTTTGTCAGCCACCATGAGCTAATGTCAACAATTAGGAAGACATAAGGTGTCACTATTGCGGTGACTTTAAGTGCTTTAGGTACGCCTGAAGCCAAGCTGAAGATTAAACCTACAAACATAAAGATAAAGGCAATACCAAATAAGTGAATATGTGAGACACGAGCGAGTGACTGGAATGAGGCGCCGGTGTCTACAACAGCACGTTCTTTGATATTTTTAAAATCGGTGTAGTCAGGGATAGGCATACCTGAGTCAGCGTTGTGACATGGGATACAATTGGCTTCAAAGATTTGTTTAATACCAGTGCCTTCATAAGCGGCTTCAGTGGCGCCCTGATGCACCCATGTAACTATGGCAGCACGATCTTCATCACTCGCCATCGGCTTCATTGAGCCACTTAGTTTGTTTTCCAATAAAGAGTTATTTCGGTTGCCATAATAGCTGATAACAATATCATCAACAGATAGACCGTATTTACCATCCGCCAAGCCATGCGTGAGTTGAATCTGAACGATAGCCATCAGATAGCCAACAGCGACCACCATCAGGTATCCACTAAACAAAGCTTTTAATGAAGTGCCTTGACTGGCGAGGTTCAGCTTGTGCGATTGAGCCATGAATTTTTCCTTTATTTTCTATGTAAGCGCTATGTTATTACATTCAATCGTTCAATAGTAGCTATTGAGAAAGATTCATTATTGAAATACAGTTTTAAGCAATTCTGTTGTGCGAGCCGTTGGGTTTTCCCGGATCTTTTTCTCTTCAGCTGCCAACATGGTAAACAAGCCATCAAGAGCCTGTTCAGTCACATAATCAGGTAAATCCATATTAATCTCTTTTCCTACCACAGGTACGTCTGCAACTTTATCGGTGAGCTGATTGTAGTACTTAGTCGAGCCCACTTGGTCCAGACTTTCCTCTATGGTTGGTTTGAATAATGTTCGTAGTTCTTCCCCTGTGTGCTGTTTGAAATATTGTGTTGCAGCGTTGTCACCACCATTCAATATTTTTTTCGCGTCATCAATGCTCATGGCTTTTATAGCATTGACTAGAATAGTCGTTGCTTGTGGTGCCGCTTTTTCAGCCGCTCTATTCATACTGGTCTCAAATTCATTTGCCAGACCTTCCATTCCAAACTGGCGCATTACCATACCCACTTTTTCAATTTGAGGAGGGAGTGGGATACGGATATCGGCATTTTTTAGATAACCGTTCGGTTGGCTGACACTCGCAACCGCACGCTCACTGCCTACCTTCAATGCTTCTTTAAGACCAGAAATAATAGTAGATATATCCAGATTGTTAGACTGTTTGGATGACGTGGCGTCTGAGATAGAGGAATTGAGTAATGTTTTACTATTTTCTTGAATATCTTTAACTAAACCGCCCCAGTCTGCCAAGGCATAAGAAGTAGTGAAGCTGAAAGCAATGCCTAAAATGATGCTGGTAGGTGTTAATTTCATGTGAGTCCTTTGCTGCAATAGTCGTTCTATGATCAATTATTTCTGGCAGCTTAATATGGCTTTATTTAAAGCGTGTTGCAAATGAAAAAGGCCGTGCAGTGATGGCTGAACGGCCTTTCTATTTTTGGTTTACTTCTTACTCAACCGGGGATGACGTTTTCTGCTTGCGGACCTTTTTGCCCCTGAGTTACCTCCATGGTAACTGTTTGACCTTCTTTCAATGTTCTAAAGCCTTCTGACTTAATCGCTGAGTGATGGACAAATACGTCTGGACCATCAACTTGCTCTATAAAACCGAATCCTTTTGCATCATTGAACCACTTAACTTTACCTGTAACTTGCTCTGCCATATCAACCTCAATTTAATAACACTATCGGCACAACTCCTTGTTGACCGATTGACACTTCTAAGAAGCTTAATGGCATTGTAACCATATAAAATAAAAAAAAGACACTTTATTTATGATAAAAAGCAATATTTTTTTTGTTACATATCCTGGGTTAAGTCTGAATGTAAAGATAATTTATGTTTTATTAAATTGTTTTATATATATTTATTGGCAATGTAATAGCTTTTGGTGATAAATAAAAAAAGGGCCGTTAAATCTAACAGCCCTCATTTTTTTGATTGGTTTGCGGATTTTATCCTTTTGGAACAAAGTCTGCTGGAGGTGCCGAACCCTCACCAAAAAAGAATTTTTCCATTTCAGTTTTCAGAAATGCTTGCGACTTAGGATCGGCAAGTGACAGCCTATATTCGTTAATCAGCATGGTTTGTTGGCTTAACCACATTTGCCATGCTTCTTTTGAAACAGATTCATAAAGCGTTTTTCCCATTTCACCAGGGTAAGGGGGGAAGTCTAAACCTTCGGCTTCTTTGTTAAGTTTTACACAGTGTATTGTGCGTGCCATATTTGCCTCTATTGTAAAGTGTGTAAAAAAGAACGCACTGGTGCCGGAAGACCCAGTTGCATAATGTCGTTTATTTTATACCAGTTGCCGATGCTGTTGTCGGTCACAGCATTAATACGTGATTTTATTAAGAGTGGTCGAATCATTAATCTGAAATGGCTAAACACATGCGTCATTTCAGGTAACTCTTCAATGCTATCGATAGAAAAATGCAAAGTCTGCTCACAATAAGCCATCAGATCCTGCTTATCCGGACGTTCTGGAAAACTCCATAAACCGCCCCAGATACCCGTTGAAGGTCTTTGCTCCATAAATAACTCATCGTTATTCTGACAGACAAGCCAGTAACATGTTCTGGTAGGGATGGCTTTTTTAGGTTTTTTTTCTGGATAAGCTGTGGGGTTACCATTGTTATAGGCTAAACAGTGGGATTGTAATGGGCAACGTGGGCAGTCCGGTTTACTTCGTGTGCAAAGTGTTGCCCCTAAATCCATTTGTGCCTGAATATAATTAGCAATACGTTTATCGGGTAGTAGTGATTCCGCTTTTTCCCATAAACTATCTTCTACTTTTTTATTGCCAGGCCAGCCATCTATCGCAAAAAAACGTGTCAGGACGCGTTTCACGTTCCCATCTAGAATAGGATATTTCTGGTGATAGGCGAGTGTCAGAATCGCACCCGCGGTAGAGCGTCCAATACCTGGTAGATTGATCAGTTCTTCTAACGTTTCTGGAAAAGCGCCGGTGTAGTCTGCGCTGACTATTTGAGCTGTTTTGTGCAAATTACGAGCACGGGCGTAGTAACCTAAACCTGACCAATACGCTAAAACATCATCTTGTTTTGCTTCGGCTAATGAGTGGACGTTGGGAAAGCGCTGAATAAATCGTGTGTAGTAATCAATGACAGTGGAAACTTGCGTTTGCTGCAACATGACTTCAGACAACCAGACGTGGTAGGGCGTTGGATTTTGTTGCCAGGGCAGATTCTTACGACCGTAGTGATCGAACCAGTCGAGTAATGCATCAGCGAAATGGAAAGGTTTTGTCATGTTTTTCAAATTAAAAGCCCGCTTGATGGTGTATCAAGGCGGGCAGATACGAAAAGAGTATTTATCGTTTAGAAGAAGTTTTTCAATTTATCTTTGACGGCATCTTCTAATTTTTTATCAGAGGACTTTTCTTCTTCAGACTCAGCATCAGTTGCATTCTCCGCCTCTGTTGATTGAGTTTCAGACTTGGCTTTTGAACCTCCTAATTTGCCACCAAGAAGACCGCCTAAATCATCTCCCAGTTTTTCTTTAAGCTTTTCTTCTGCTTTAGATTTGAGTTCTTCTTTTGCTTTATCTTTGACAAGATTAGCGAGGTCTACGGTGGGTTTAGGTTCTGAGAATGTGCCAGTGATTTTGATGGGAATGGTCACACCTTTAAGTTCTTCAAGCTCTTTACCGCCTTGACCTTTACTTGTTCCGACGACAGCGACTTTTAAGCCATAGTCTAGTGTTTCACTTGCCAGGTTGGCTTTGCCGGCGCCATCGATACGCAGCAAAGGGGATTTAACGGCGAGATCCTGATTGTTGATAACACCATTGTTTGCCGTAAACGTGCCAGACATACTGGAAAAGTCAGTTTGAACGGGCGCGTCAGATGCAGGCAGTGATTCACCTTTTAAAGCCGCTTTGGCTTTACGAATAATCTCGGCAATATTGATACCTTGCAATGCACCGTCTGTAAAAGCAAAGCCACCATTACCTGTCAGGGTTTGCTTGATTTGTGAAACGGTGGCTCCAGAGCCTGTTAACTTGGCATTCGCATTGGCGGTCCCACTGATTTTGGCATCCCCGGTCATGTCTTTGAGTAAGGGTCCAGCCTGAACATTTTTTACTTGTTCATTCAGTGACAGTTTTAATGCGTCACTGCGTGCATCAAGAATGATATTACCGTTGTATTGTCCTTGATATAAGTTTGCTTTAAGTGGGGTAAGTTTAACCAGGCCATCGCCGGCATCAATGGAAATATGAATATTTTCACTGTTCAGGCCTGTGGCTTTTAATTTGCCAATATCAATGCTGCCTTTCGCATTGATTTGGCGCAATGCATCCAGCGGTAAAGCTTCTTCAGCTGTCGCTGCTTTGTTTGCGTTGTCATTTGTGGTTGGAGTCTTATCTGTCTCTTTTTCTTCTTTTACAGGCGGCATATAGCGATCTGCATCAATTTGATCCAGTTTCAGATTGAAATTGAACGCAGGTTTGCTGAAATTGCTTACAGCAAATTGTCCTGTCAGATTACTTTGATCCAAAGTCAGAGCCAGCTGTTTTAGATTAATTTGATTGGTAGAACCACTCAGTTCTGAACGAAGTTCGACTTTCTCCAGTGTGGATTCATCGCTCATTTCAGGCAATTCAATTTTCATATCAGACGCCAATTTTCTTAAGCTGAAAGGTTGGATATGAATGCTGCCTGCAAAGGTCGGTTTCTCTTTGAGGATATCTTTAGCCTGAATATCCCCTTCAAGGAGTAAATCCTGCAGTTTTAAGACAAGAGCAGACACGGTGAGGGTCTCTTGTTTTAAGTCAGCTTTGATACCACTGGTCAGGTGAAATTCAGCTTGTTCATCAGGTAAGCTTGGATCCTGAATGGTGGCAGTGATATCTAAATTATCGATATTGGATTGCTGGGTAGCCAGATTGGAAGTGACTTGTCCCGTTAATTTGGCATCCACTTTTTGCTGGTTATTTGATGCTTTGGCTGCTAGCGCGAGGTCGCTTACTTCCACCCATTGTTTTGCTAGATCCGCTTTAATATCACCTTTAAGAGATAAATCAGCCTGATTGAAAGCCAGCTCTTTACCTTCTGCAATGGCTGAGAATGAGAAGCCCTCTAAGGCATATTGCTGTTTCTCCATGTCCACAGCAGCATTGGTTGTCAGTGTGACATGCGCTTTGGCTTCTGGTTTTGTGCTGATGACATCAAAGTCCATATCAACAGCCGTAGGAACGCCTGGTTCGAGAGGGTCCGTTGTCAGATTAAGATTACGTAACTGATAACTTTCTCCTTTAGACGCATCTGACCAGAGAATATTAGCATTGCTGAGTTTGATGCCAGCAACGGTGATGGTTTGTAATGCGGGACTGGATTGTTCATCAGAATCAGCTGTAGATTCCGTCTCGGTAGCTGTTGCTTCTTCTGTGGCATCAGGCTTAACCAGATCATCCCAGTTGGTTTTACCACTTTTATCTGTTTCAAGATTAAGCACAAGACCATCGAGGATGATGGTATCCATTTCTAACTGCTTTTTTAGTAGCGGAATAAGCTTGATACGAATTTCTGCGGCCTGAACTTTAGCAAATGTATCTGCTTTAAAACCCTCTGCATTGCTTAGTGACAGCGGACCTAGATCTAGGGCAATCCAGGGAAACACCGATAAACCAATATCACCCTGTAGAGTCAAATTTCGTCCAGTGACTTTTTCAACTTCACGTGAAATTTCATCTTTATAGTCGTTAGGATCGATGAAAAATGGCAGAGCAATAAGGCCTGCTATAACAATAACGATTAAAAAGACGACAATTTTTATAAAGGTACGCATATTGGTATTCCGTTTTTGAGTTTTTATCTCGACATGTCCGTCCATGATATGCGATCGACACGCATTTATGAACCAAGATTGAGGCTGTAGTTGAAAATTTCATAATCCAAACTGCTGTCGATAAGCCCATTAGCAATAATTGAATTAGATAGATTTTGCCCTTCGAGCCGTATTTTTCTTTTGGGTGAGAATAAGCCTTTGTCTGTCAAAATGATGTGTGAGCGAGAATCAAATTCTGTCTCCAGTAACAAACCAGGATGTGCTTCCTCATCATTCTCGGGGTGGCATTTTACAGGAACTGGTCGTCCCTCTATTTGTTCAAGCCCAATCTGGACGTCATTATGGATATCAATTTGTAACCATTTGATGACAGCCAGCATAAGAAGGCTGTTTTTTTCGAAAATACCCACAAAATCACCGATATTTAGGTGATAACAGCCTTTATTCGCGCGTTTTGCCATCAACCCTGTCTGGCTCTTATTAATTAATTGCCACTCCAGCGCATTGACGACATTACCTTGAAGGCTTTGATGAACTGACTCTAGACCTAAACTGATATGTATGGGCTTGGATGACTGTTCTCTGATACGTTCAAAACGTCGCTCATAAGTTGTGTTGAGTTGAGGAATAATATGTTTGACCAGTCTCAATTCCGACGACATGACCGTCTGTGTACGATGACTTTTTGCATCGCGTAACGTTGATTCAATGGCTCTTAATACGGCTTGTGTGTCCAGACGCCGACTTGTTGGGGCATGTCTTATTGGTATGTCTGTTTTATGAAGTGGTTGTGGACAGATATCCTGCTTAGCATCAATGCAGAAGTGCCCCAGTAGTAAGAAGCGACTATTCACCTTACTTTGCTGTTCAGACATGCTGTCGATCACAATCTTATCGGTGAATTGCGCCATAAGTCTGTACAAGCGCAGCACATCAAACCTCATCTGACTATAAGGATCGGTCAATGCAGTCAGAACAATCTGGCCATAAATTTCGAAAAAACTACGACTTTGATAATAAGGTTTAACGGAGACGTCCTGATGTAAAGTTTGTGCTTGTTCTTGATAGATAAACATTTCGTGCAGCTGTTTCCAGGCGCCAGTTGGGGCTAGCCGGTAGTACTGAAAGTTATGAAGTAACTGCAAGCTAAGCATCTCAGCCGTTCTGTTCAGTGCCAACAACATGATTGGATTAGCAAGTGGCGTTTTCCCACGTTGGTAATGAACCTGAATGATTTGTTGATAGGCTATGGACAGCAAACTGATGAGCTCGTTTATCAGGCTTATCGTACGAAGACTTTCCGTGTTGATATATAAATCACGCTTTACTGCGGCGATATCACGGGTGAACAATAGTTCGTTGACCTGAGCCCGATACATTTCTAATAGCTGCAGTAAGAGGCCTGGTTTGATTTTCTGATGAAGAAGCGCTTTCAGGTTGCTTAATAAAGAAGGGACTCGTTGATAAAAATCATGGGGTAGTTGGTTGATCCATATCAGTAGTAATGCTGGATCTTTTATTGCTGAAGCCGTACTTGTTTCATGCGTAATGACTTGCAAGTTCAATGCAGGAAGGTGGGGCGCGGGTCTTTTTTGAATACGAATGAAGTCTGTAATTTTGCTGAGCCAGCTTTTTTTATCGGTTTGAATTGGTTGTAAATTAGTCTCATCCGCTAACTGCAAATGCTGCTTTGACAATTGTTCTGCTGCCAGGTTTAGTGTTTCAGCAAACTGGGTTTTATGCAGCGGTTTTTTGAGAATGATATCAATGGCATCGTTATGCTCAGACTGGTGGGTCAACAGTGCGGCCAGGGTGGAGGAATGATTTTTCCACGCTTTGAGCCCTGCAGCTGAGTCAAAACTATAAATTTCTAAATCAGCATCATGTTTTTCTGTAATAGTCCACTGACAAGTGAGTAAGGGCGATGCGATACGTAACATCGACTTTAAGGCACGACTTTCACTTTCGCTCAGACCAGATAATTTTATATATCTGAGCGACAAGTTTATTCTTCCTGTTCCAGTTCAGACTGTAAATGTCTGATACGCACTGTTTTAATGGCGTTATCTGATGTCTGAATGACCTCAATAACGTATTCTCCCATTCGAACGCTGACGCCAGGATCAGGGATACTTTCCAGATACTCAAGCACGAGACCGTTGATGGTTTTAGGGCCATCTGTTGGTAAGTCCCAGCTATTATTTCGATTTATTTCGCGAATGTTGGCCGTACCGTTGATAAGATAACTGCCATCATTTTGTGGATGAATATCTTTGTCTTCGTCAATGGTATCAGCGGTGAACTCACCTACGATTTCCCGGAAAATATCTTCCAGTGTTATCAGGCCTAATAGATCGCCATATTCATCCACAACCAGCCCTGTTCTACGGCGATTTCTTTGGAAGTTGATGAGTTGTGTATTTAAAGGCGTGCCTTCTGGAACAAAGTAAGCACCTTTAATGATACTGCGGAGACTGTCCAGAGTGAGATTATTCTGTGAGATGAGATGTAAGGCTTTGCGTAGGTGAAGAATACCCACAATATTATCCATACTGTCTTCATAAACAGGTAAACGGGTATGACCACAATGAGAGAGTTGTTGCACAATCTCAGGAAAAGGGGCATTGATATCCAAACCTTCGATTTCATTTCTTGGCACCATGACGTCATTCACCGTCACTTTTTCCAGATCAAGGATGCTCATCAGCATGTCTTTGTGACGTGTTGGAATCATGCTACCCGCTTCCATTAGTGCGACCCGCAGCTCTTCAGTATTAATCGCTGAAGTAGCCGCTTGTTCTGGTGACACACCAAACAGTCTGACCATATTATTGGTAATACCATTTGTGAACCAGACAAGTGGGTATAACAAGAATAGTAGAGGTTTCAATACAAAGCTGGCTGGAAAAGCGACTTTTTCAGGGTGTAAGGCTGCCAGTGTTTTTGGTGTGACCTCCGCGAAAAGCAACACAATAAGTGTGAGTGCAAACGTGGCGGCAACGATACCGTTTTCTCCAAGCAGTTTTATGCCAATGACTGTCGCGATAGCTGAAGCGAGGATATTGACGAAATTATTGCCAAGTAGAATGAGGCCGATCAGTCTGTCGGGGCGATTTAATAGCTGACTGGCAATCACCGCGCCACGGTGACCTTCTTGTTCTAAATGTCTCAGACGATAACGGTTGAGTGACATTAACGCTGTTTCTGAGCTTGAGAAAAATGCCGACAGAAACAATAAAAAAAATAGGATAAGGAATAGAACCAATATAGAGGTTTCTTCTAGCATAAACCGTTAGCTCATCAAGTATTCAAGAACGAATTTACTGCCCATATAAGCAAGTAACAAAAAAATAAATCCAGCAAGTGTCCATTTCACTGCTGTTTGTCCGCGCCAGCCATATCGCCATCTTCCCCAAAGCAGACTGGCAAATACACACCAGGCAATGATAGACAGGACGGTCTTGTGCACAAGATGCTGAGCAAAGAGATCATCAACAAACATCAGGCCAGTAATCAAGCCCAGCGTCAATAGTACAAAGCCACTGCTCAAGAGTTGAAAGAGGGCCCGTTCCATCGTTTGTAGGGGCGGTAGTTTTCGGATTAACCCATTCAAGTGACGTTGATGAAGTTGTTTTTCCTGGACCGCTAGGATGATGGCTTGTATGGCAGCGAGCATAAAAAAACTATAAGCGGCAAGCGATAATAGTATATGCCATTCCAATGCGGGTTGAGAGATAGATGGAGGCTCAGGAGAGGGGAGCTCCACCTTTAGCATCAAGCTCAAGGCCACCAGAGGATAGACAATAATGCCTGGATGCGTATTAGGTAAACGAAAACCGATAATCAACGCGATAAATGCCATCAGCCAAGTGGTCAGTGAAAATGTTGTAAACAGACCCAGTTCCCAACCTCCAGCATTTCTCATGGTAAAAAAGATATCTGTGCCATGAAAAAGTAATGCCATGATGATCAAAATCCCAACGGGGATACTGGCATTGACTGACGTTGGATCCTTTTGTACAAAACGTCTGATAAGAATAACGCTACTGCTTAAATAAAGTAGAAATGCTAATGCATTCGCTATTGCCATAATTATGTGTGATCCTTGAACCTAATTTTTTTACCCTATTACTTCAATAATATAACGATGTAACAATGACCGAAACAATATATCAGTTATAATGGTGTATTGAATTAACTAATCCTAAAATTCTTATTAGGACATCATCAGCTAACAAGGTGATCTATGTTTGATAGCTTAAGCGATAGACTCGGCAGTACACTCAAAAAAATTCGTGGTCAGGGACGTATCACTGAAGAAAATGTCAAAGAAACACTTCGTGAAGTACGTATGGCATTACTTGAGGCTGATGTCGCTCTACCCGTGGTGCGCGAGTTCATTGAAAATGTCAAAGAACGCGCGATGGGGCAAGATGTTCTCCGTAGTTTAACGCCAGGTCAGGCTTTAGTAAAAATCGTTAATGATGAACTCGTCGCTGTCATGGGCGATGGCTCTTCATCACTGAATCTTAATACCCAGCCACCCGCTGTAATCTTAATGGCTGGCCTACAAGGTGCAGGTAAAACAACCAGTGTGGCGAAGTTAGCTAGATGGCTAAAAGAGCGTGAGCGTAAATCTGTCATGGTCGCTAGTGCGGACGTTTATCGACCTGCCGCGATTGATCAATTAGAAACACTTGCAAAAGAAGTTGATGCTCGATTTTTCCCCAGCCAGTCTTCACAAAATCCGGTTGATATCGCTCGTGATGCCATAGAGCAAGCAAAGCGAGATTATGTCGATGTGGTCATCATTGATACGGCTGGTCGATTGCATATCGATGATGACATGATGGATGAGATTAAGCAGATTCATACTGCTATTAATCCGATTGAAACGTTATTTACCGTCGATAGTATGACCGGCCAAGATGCCGCGAATACCGCAAAAGCATTTAATGAAGCCTTACCCCTGACAGGGGTCATTCTCACTAAGACAGATGGTGATGCTCGTGGTGGTGCCGCCTTATCAATAAGGCATATTACTGGTAAACCCATTAAGTTTATGGGCGTAGGTGAAAAAACAGCGGCACTTGAACCTTTCCATCCTGATCGTGTTGTCTCACGAATCCTCGGAATGGGCGATGTGCTGTCATTGGTCGAAGAAGCTCAGCGTAAAATGGATGTTGGCTCGGCAGAAAAGCTGGCTAATAAACTGAAAAAAGGTAAAGGCTTTGACCTGGAAGATTTTCAGGAACAATTGCGCCAAATGGGCAAGATGGGCGGAATAGGTTCTTTAATGGAAAAAATGCCTGGCATGGGTAATATTCCGGCTGCGGCTAAACAGCAGGTGAATGACAAAGAGTTAGCCAAGCTCGAAGCTATTATCAATTCCATGACGAAGAAAGAACGACAAAAGCCTGAAATTATCAAAGGCTCGCGCAAAAAAAGAATAGCCGCGGGGAGTGGCACACAAATTCAAGATGTGAACCGTCTTCTAAAACAGTTTAGCCAGATGCAAAAAATGATGAAGAAGATGGGTTCTAAAGGCGGGATGGCCAAAATGATGAGAGGTTTAGGTGGTAAATTTCCAATGGGCGGGGGCCTTCCTTTCTAATAAGTGTTAAAAGGACTTTTCAAATATCGGAGAGTTGCGTAGAATACGACGGTTTTCCGATCCAGTTTTCAACGGGCTAAATTATGGTAACAATTAGATTGACACGCAGTGGCGCAAAAAAACGCCCTTTTTACGGTATCGTCGTAACAGACTCACGCAGCAAACGTGATGGTCGTTACATCGAACGCGTTGGTTTCTTCAACCCGGTTGCTCGTGGTCAAGAAGAAAAGCTTCGCGTTGACTTAGACCGTGTTGCTCATTGGATCAGCCAAGGCGCGCAAAC
The DNA here is from genome assembly GCF_002341285.1 of Methylophaga sp. UBA2513. Lineage (NCBI taxonomy): Bacteria > Pseudomonadati > Pseudomonadota > Gammaproteobacteria > Thiotrichales > Piscirickettsiaceae > Methylophaga > Methylophaga sp. UBA2513. Next base: position 39,281 of record NZ_DDNT01000018.1, read on the forward strand.
ATCAGAACGCGTTGCTAAGCTGATTGAAGAAGCACAAAAAGCAGCATAAATCGCAAGGGCGCTAGGATATGTCAACATCCGAGGAGTTTATCCCGGTAGGTAAAATATCCGGTGCCTTTGGCGTCAAAGGTTGGGTCAAAGTGTATTCTTTTACTGAACCTAGGGCGAATATCCTGCAATATTCACCACTGTTTTTATCAAGACGTGGTGAATGGCTTGAGATAAAAGTATCTGGAGGCCGTTTGCAAGGAAAAGGGGTTGTGATGGGAATTGAGAACGTCACAGACCGCGATCAGGTTCAGCCACTACTTGGTGCTGAGTTGGCGATTAAAAAATCTCAACTGGAACCTGCTGATGAAGATGAGTTTTATTGGAATGACTTAGAAGGTCTGACCGTAATCAATCTTCAGCAAGAAATATTAGGAAAAGTTGACCATCTGCTTGAAACCGGTGCAAATGACGTGTTGGTTGTTAAAGCTGAAGGCAATAAAACTGAGATATTGATTCCCTTTGTTGTGGATGAGATTGTAAAACTGGTCGATTTGGATGAAGAACTAATCCAAGTTGATTGGAGTAAAGACTATTGATGGGAGACGGATAATGCACTTAGGTGTGATATCCCTTTTTCCTGAAATGTTTGATGCGGTTACTCATTACGGTGTAACAGGCAGAGCGGTAACAAATGGTTTATTGAAAGTAGACTACTGGAATCCGCGAGATTTTGCTTATGACCGACATCGAACTGTAGACGACAGGCCATATGGCGGTGGTCCTGGTATGGTAATGAAAGTTGCGCCTCTGCAAGAGGCAATATCATCAGCAAAAGAAAAGCTGGGTGAAGATGCAACGGTTATCTATCTCTCACCGCAGGGCAGAAAACTGGACCAGAAAAGTCTGCAACAACTGGTTGGTAAAGAGAAGTTGATTCTGCTGGCCGGGCGTTATGAAGGCGTTGATGAACGCTTGATAGAAAAAGAAATTGATGAGGAGTGGTCGATAGGTGACTACGTCCTTAGTGGTGGAGAATTGGCAGCCATGGTGATGATCGATGGCATGGCCAGGTTGATACCCGGTGTATTAGGTGATGAGCAGTCTGCAGAGCAAGATTCTTTTGTAGCAGGCTTGCTGGACTACCCACATTACACCAGACCAGAAGTTTTAGATGACCAGTCAGTACCCGAGGTATTGCTGGGAGGCGACCATGAAGCAATTCGTAAATGGCGTCTCAAACAGTCCTTGGGACGAACATGGTTGCGACGACCTGATTTATTAGACAAAGACACGTTGACTAATGAACAGGCTGCGTTATTAAAAGAGTTTATTGCCGAGAGCGGGCAGGATTAGTTGGGAGTTAACAATGAGTAACATTATCGAACAGCTTAACGCTGAACAAGTGAGACAGGATATCCCTGAATTTTCAGCGGGTGATACTGTTGTTGTTAAAGTTAAAATCAAAGAAGGCGACCGTGAACGTGAACAGGCGTTCGAAGGTGTCGTTATTGCTAAACGCAACCGTGGTCTGCACTCAGCATTCACTGTTCGTAAAATTTCTAGTGGTGTCGGTGTTGAGCGTGTTTTCCAAACACACAGCCCATCAATCGCCAGTGTTGAAGTAAAACGTCGCGGTGATGTCCGTCGTTCTAAACTTTACTACTTACGTGATTTGACTGGTAAAGCAGCACGTATCAAAGAAAAGCTATAATCCGAATTGTCATAACAGACGATTGGAAAGAAAGGGTAGTGTGGTACACACTGCCCTTTTTTATTGCTTAGTTGTTACTATTAAATATCGGATATTTAACAGTAGTTATATGAGCGAGTCACAACCTTCTTATTATCTTGAACCTTTCCTAGACAGCTTATGGTTAGAATCTGGGCTAAGTCAACATACAGTGGACGCTTACCGTAGAGATTTATTAGCCTTCTCTGCCTGGTTGAATCAGTTTGATATTGATTTAGTCTCAGCCACGCAATTAGATATTCAACGCTATCAAAGTCAGCGCTTACGCGAAGGAAGAAAAGTCCGAAGTGAAGCCAGACTTTTATCTTCTCTGAGACGATTCTACCGCTATTTATTGCGTGAAGATATTCGTGATTCCGACCCTACGGCCCAGCTAGACTCACCAAGATTAGGTCGCGCTTTACCAGACAGTCTGACGGAAACAGAAGTCGAAGCGTTATTAGCTCAACCAGATATTACTGATCCTCTTGGCTTGCGAGATAGAACAATGCTGGAACTACTTTACGCTGCAGGGCTTCGGGTTTCAGAACTGGTGTCATTGCAATTAGAGCAAGTTAATCTTCGGCAAGGTCTGATTCGTTGTATTGGTAAAGGTAATAAGGAACGTCTGGTGCCCATTGGTGAAATTGCATTGGATTGGTTACAGGACTATCTCTACGAAAGTCGGCCTGCGATATTAAATGGGCAAATCACGGATGATATATTCCCCACTCGCAGAGGTAAGGCAATGACTCGGCAAGCTTTTTGGTACATCATTAAACGTTATGCCAGCCAAGCAAGTATTGATAAGCATTTGTCACCCCATACATTAAGACATGCCTTTGCAACACATTTACTCAATCATGGTGCAGATTTACGGGTCGTGCAGTTATTGCTCGGACATTCTGATTTATCCACGACACAAATTTATACTCACGTAGCCAAAGAGCGATTAAAACAATTACACGGTCAACATCACCCGCGTGGCTAGGAGTTGATAAGCCTGACGCTATCAAACATTAATGCTAAACTGGCCCGATTTTATAGCGCAATCAGGTGAACAGATGCCTTCTTTTGATATCGTTTCTGAAGTCGATAAACATGAACTTGCCAATGCAGTGGACCAAACAAACCGAGAGTTAAAGAACAGGTTTGATTTCCGTGGAACTGATGCCAAAGTAGAGCAGTCTGACAAAATGCTCACGATGCATGCAGATAGTGATTTCCAGTTAGATCAACTTCTCGATATTTTACGACTCAAGCTAGTCAAGCGTGGCGTTGATGTCAGCTGTTTAGAAGTCAAAGATTCTGTAGGTAACGGTAAAATGCGTAAACAGGATGTCTTAGTAAGAGAAGGTATCGACAAAGACTTATCCCGAACGATTGTTAAACTCATCAAAGAAAGTAAAGTGAAAGTGCAAGCAGCGGTTCAAGGCGAGAGCGTCAGAGTAACGGGAAAAAAGCGTGATGAACTGCAATCTGTTATTGCCATGCTAAAAGGTCACGATAAAATCGATATGCCATTACAGTTTAATAACTTTAGAGATTAATAACTCCATGTTGAAATATGCCATATTAGTACTGTCTTTGTTCGGTGTCAGTGTCGTAAACGCCGATAATGATGAGCTCCGTAAAAAGATAGAAAAGTCATTACCCGATGTAAAAGTTACTAGCCTGAAAGCGGTAGACGATACTGGATTTTATGAAGCCGTTATTAATGGTCAAATTCTCTATTTTTCTAAAGATGGCCGTTATGTGATTCAGGGTGACATGGTGTCATTGGATTCAAGAATCAATCTTACTGAACAACGTCGGGTGAGTTTACGTAAAGATGCTTTAGCCAAGCTTGATGAAAAAGATATGATTATCTTCGGTCCCCAAAAAGCGAAATACACCATTACTGTGTTTACTGATATTGATTGCGGCTATTGCCGTAAGATGCACGCTGAAATGGAGAAATACAACGATTTGGGCATTCGAGTCCGATATCTGTCTTTCCCGCGAGGTGGGATAGGGTCTAAATCTTATGATGATGCTGTCAATGTATGGTGTGCGGCCGATAGACAGAAAGCTATGACCAAGGCAAAACAGGGTCAGGAAATTCCTACAAAGACATGCGCTAATCCGGTAAAAGCTGAGTTCGAATTAGGTCAGCAACTGGGTGTGCAAGGCACCCCCTCTATTTTTCTCGAGTCTGGCCAGAATTTGCCTGGCTATTTGCCACCTGAAAAGTTGATTCAGGTACTGGACGAAAATTCATCGCAATCGTAAAGTTTGCTGCTGATTATCTAGTCGGTGATCATGTAATGTGAGTTGCTGATCATCGACCAAAAGATAACTGACTTTATTTTCCCAATCACCTAATACAATGCGATAGGCATCTTGATTGTTTCTTAATCTAACTTGATGAATGGCGGGACGATGGGTGTGACCGTGAATCAGTAGTCTGACATTGCTCTCAAACATCACTTTCTCAACTTCGGCCTGATTCACATCCATGATTTGGCTGGATTTATATTGTTTCTTTTGCTGACTTTGTTGTTTTATTTTGTCGGATATTTTTTGGCGAAAACGAGCGGGGAGTTTTAAAAAACACCATTGCAGAAAACGATTGTTCACCACTTTCCGATAACGTTGATAGCTGACATCATCAATACATAAGCTATCACCATGTAATAACAGGGTTGGTGTCTCTGCTAAATCTAGCTCGAAGCCGTCTTTAATCAATGTGGCATTCACAGCGTCAGCAAATGCTTTACCGAGCATAAAATCACGGTTACCCACCATCAGATAAAGGTTTATTCCGGCTTTGGTCAATGAGCGCAGAGTGTCGGTGAAATCAGAAAATTCAGCAGGGACTAAGTCATCACCTAACCAGGTGTTAAAAATATCACCCAGAATATAAATCTCAGAAACAGCATCAGCCTGTTGTTGAAGAAACTGACAGACAAGCGCCGTTAATTCAGGCTTGGCAGGATTTAAGTGAAGGTCAGAGATAAATAGTTTGGTCATAAGAAAGAAACCTGCTTGTGTAACAACAAGCAGGTTTTATCTGATTAATTGATGACGCTGGCTTTAATGATAATGATGTCTTCAGCAGGCACATCCTGATGTGGTCCACGCATAGTTGTATCGACTTCTCTTATTGAGTCGACGACATCCATACCTTCAATGACTTTACCAAATACAGCATAGCCCCAACCGCTGGGTACTTTACCCTGAAAATCAAGAAAGCCATTGTCGACAGTGTTAATAAAAAATTGAGCAGTGGCTGAATGAGGATCATTGGTTCTCGCCATAGAAACAGCGCCTCGCTTGTTACTCAAACCATTGTCGGCTTCATTCTCAATGGCTGATTTGGTGGGTTTTTGTTGGAATTCTTGAGTAAAACCACCGCCTTGAATCATAAAATTTTTGATAACACGGTGAAAAATCGTACCGTCATAGAAACCCTCGTTAACATAGTTAAGAAAGTTGGCAACAGTGACAGGCGCTTTATCTTCATTGAGTTCGATAACGATGTCACCATGACTGGTTTCAAGTTTGACTTGTGGCATTTTGGATATCCCATCTGCTTGTATTGAAAAAGAAAAAGTGGCAAATAGCCATAGCAATATTTGCGTAAAACGTCTGATCATAACGGAAAGGTCCCGGATCAATTTCGAACACAACATGATAGAGCAATATGGGGGCTGATGGGAATAAACAGGTCGCTATCTTGTAATAACTGAACTATTTCTATCACAAACAGGGGATTCAATGTAAATCGACAATGGGGCTATATGAAAGAACAATCGTTCAAGATTTAGCGGTTTTCTATATGAGGATGAAAAACAGCGCTGTTACCCAGCCCAACGGAGAGCGTATAATGCGCGTTTTCATAAAAAATTTGTCATTCAATATGTCCGAGTCTGCTGTTAATCATAATTTTATTCGTCCTATCATTCAGGAAGATATTGATACGGGAAGGGTGACTGGCAAAATCGTCACACGTTTTCCACCTGAGCCAAACGGTTATCTCCATATTGGTCACGCGAAATCTATCTGTCTGAATTTCGGTTTAGCTGAAGAGTTCGGCGGTGACTGTCACTTACGCTTTGATGATACCAATCCAGCTAAGGAAGAGCAGGAGTACATTGAAGCTATCAAGGATGATGTGCAATGGCTGGGCTTTCAATGGGCAGGGAATGTGCGTTATGCATCTAATTATTTCGAACAGTTTTACGCTTGGGCTATTCACCTCATCAAACAGGGTAAAGCCTATGTCTGCGATCTGACCGCTGAACAAGCCAGCGAATATCGCGGCTGGGCAACCAAGCCAGGTAAAGAGTCACCTTTCCGAAACCGTAGTGTTGAAGAAAACCTGACTTTGTTTGAGAAAATGAAGCAGGGTGAGTTTGACGAAGGTTTTTGCGTGCTGCGGGCGAAGATTGATATGGCTTCTCCGAATATGAATATGCGTGATCCGATTCTTTATCGCATACGTAAAAAAGCACATCACCAAACCGGTGACAAATGGTGTATTTATCCTAGCTATGACTTTGCTCATGGTCAGGGCGATGCGATTGAAGGGGTGACGCACAGTATCTGTACACTGGAGTTTCAGGACCATCGTCCTTTATATGAATGGTTTATTGAAAATCTGCCAGTGCCTTCCAAACCAAAGCAGTATGAGTTTGGAAGGTTGAATCTGAATTACACAGTGACCAGTAAGCGTAATTTGAAACAGCTCGTGGATGATCAAATTGTCGCTGGTTGGAATGATCCGAGAATGCCAACCATCTCAGGTATGAGAAGACGGGGCTACACCGCCGCAGCTCTTCGCGCTTTTTGTAATGGGCTTGCTGTAGCCAAAACAGACGGTGTGGTGGATATTGCACAGTTGGAATTTGAAATTCGTAATGACTTGAATGAAAACGCAGCACGGGCCATGTGCGTGCTCAACCCATTAAAAGTCTCGATCACTAATGCAGCTGACAACACTGAATGGCTAGAAGTCGCGAATCATCCGCAGCAAGAGTCTATGGGTCACCGCTCAATACCATTTACCCAAACGATTTATATCGATGCGTCCGATTTTACTGAAGACACCAGTCTGAGCCGAAAAAAATTCAAACGCTTAGTGATAGGGGACTATGTGCGTTTGCGTGGTGCCTATGTAATCAAAGCGGATGACGTTATTAAAAATGATAGCGGTGACGTGATAGAAGTGATTGCCTCATTAGTGCCTGATACCGTGGGGCAGAATCCACCACCTGAAATGAAGCCTCGAGGCGTCATTCATTGGGTGTCAGCAACAGAAGGCAAAGAAGTCGAACTACGTTTGTATGATAGATTGTTTTTGGCCGAAGCACCTGGCAAAGAAACGGGTAATTATCTGGATGATGTGAACCCTGAGTCATTGAAGGTGATTAAAGCACTTGCAGAGCCTGCTATAGTGGATTGTAAACCAGAAACGGTTTTTCAGTTTGAGCGAGAAGGCTATTTTGTTAGCGACCGTTATGATCACACCGCTGACTCGCCGGTATTTAATCTCACTATCAGTTTAAAAGAAGATACGTCGAAGAATAACTAATATGCTAAAAATCTATAACACCCTTACCAGACAGAAAGATGTTTTCACTCCCATACATGAAGGCAAAGTCAACATGTATGTCTGCGGTATGACGGTCTACGATTTATGTCACGTTGGTCATGCAAGGGTAATGGTTGTTTTTGATGTTGTGACGCGATACTTACGTGCACTGGGTTATAACGTGACCTACGTGAGAAATATTACGGATATTGACGACAAAATCATTAAACGTGCAGCAGAGAATGGCGAATCTATTCAATCTTTGACTGAGCGTTATATTGAAGAAATGCATAAGGATGCAGACGCTTTGGGTGTTCTCAGACCTGATCTTGAGCCTAAGGCAACTGAATCAATGGCAGAAATTCTGGCGATGATTGAGACCTTGATGGACAAAGGGCTGGCCTACAAAGCCGATAATGGCGATGTGTATTATGACGTCAGCGAATTCGACAGTTATGGCAAATTATCTGGTCGTAATATTGAAGACTTACGCGCTGGTGAACGAATTGCAGTCAATGAAGCAAAAACAGATCCTCTCGATTTTGTTTTGTGGAAAGCGGCCAAAGCTGATGAACCTGCCTGGGAATCACCTTGGGGGGCAGGACGACCAGGTTGGCATATTGAATGCTCAGCGATGTCAGCACACTGCTTGGGTGAGCGGTTTGATATTCATGGTGGTGGACAGGATTTACAATTCCCTCATCACGAAAATGAAATAGCACAATCTGAAGGCGCTCACGATTGTCAGTCAGTCAATTACTGGATGCATAATGGCTTTGTTCGTATAGACGATGAAAAAATGTCTAAATCTCTGGGCAATTTCTTCACGGTGCGTGAAGTGTTAGAGCTGTATCCGGCTGAGGTGATTCGTTATTTTATCTTATCGAGTCATTATCGTAGTCCTTTGAATTATGCCGAAGATCAACTAGATCAAGCCAAATCTGCATTAACCCGCTTTTACACGACTTTGCGTGATGTGGATACGGCAGAAAGTGTTCGTTGGCAGGATGATGAGGAATACGGTCAACGATTCAAATCGGCTATGGATGATGATTTCAATACGGCATTAGCGCTGTCAGTGATGGCTGATGTCAGACAAGCGATAAACAAGGCGAGAGAGCAAGGTCAATCAGATAATGTGGCTTATCTTGCTGGCCTGTTGTCATCATTTGGTGATGTACTTGGTTTGTTTCAGCAAGATGCAGACAAATTCCTGACCGGAGATGGCGACTCTGATCAACAAGCTGATTATATCGATAACTTAGTGGTTGAACGTAATCAGGCCAGAGCGGATAAAAACTGGGCTCGTGCTGATGAGATTCGTGATGAGTTGACGGAAATGGGTATCGTGCTTGAAGATGCGGCAGGTAAAACCAGCTGGCGTCGTGTGTAGTGAATATAAGCGCCTGCTTTTTTAGCAGGCGCTTACAGAGCTAGTCTTTGTGCAAAGTTTCTGCAGCAAATAAGGTATTTTCCAGAAGTGTCGCCACGGTCATAGGACCGACACCGCCCGGTACGGGTGTTATCCAACTGGCTTTTTCTTTGGCTTTTTCAAACTCTACGTCACCCGTGAGTTTGCCATTTTCCAAGCGATTAATACCGACATCAATGACGATGGCACCTTGTTTTATCCATTCACCAGGAATGAAACCCGCTTTACCTACGGCGACCACTAATAAGTCAGCACGACGCACTTGTTCTTCCAGATTATTTGTCCAGCGATGACAAACGGTGGTAGTGCAGCCAGCCAATAATAATTCCAGTGCCATAGGCCTACCAACTATATTAGAGGCACCTACTACCACAGCTTCGAGACCTTTGAGATCGACTCCAGTGGTGCGCAGTAGGGTAATCACTCCCTTTGGTGTACAAGGTCTGAGTTGTGGATTACGTTGAGCAAGACGGCCGATATTATATGGATGGAAGCCATCGACGTCTTTATGTGGGGCGATTCGTTCAATCACCGTTTCCGCAGAAATGTGTTGAGGCAAAGGTAACTGCACCAGAATGCCATCTATATCGTCATCTTGATTTAATTTATCAATCAGAGAGAGTAACTCTTCTTCGGTCGCTGTTTCTGGAAGATCATAGGCTTCAGATTTGAATCCAATTTCTTCACAGCTTTTTCGTTTGCTACCTACATAGACCTGCGATGCTGGATTAGCGCCTATCAATATGACCGCAAGACCTGGACGACGTTTTCCTTCTGCTAATCGTTCTGCCGTCGCTAATTTCAATTGTTGTTTCAGGTCAGCTGCAACTGCCTTGCCATCGATAATCTTTGCGCTCATTCATCATTCCCGCTTATGCAAAAGCGGCTATGATCGCATGATGTGAGCCGAACAGCAAAAAATATCAAAACAGTGATTGACTCTTAAATTCTAACCACGTATTATTTCGCCTTCTTCGGGGATGACTTCTCGAATTAAGTCGGGGCATAGCGCAGTCTGGTAGCGCATCTGGTTTGGGACCAGAGGGTCGGGAGTTCGAATCTCTCTGCCCCGACCACTTCTTAACTTATGTCCTCGCTTAGTAAAAATCATATGCGCCCGTAGCTCATCTGGATAGAGCATCGGCCTTCTAAGCCGAGGGTAGCAGGTTCGAGTCCTGCCGGGCGTACCATTTATTCAATGCTTTCATTGATAGCAGCTACTAACTACTTTCGCCATTCTCCCGTTTTACTTTCGCCATAATGCCACTATTCTGCATTTCGTGCGACTCTGTTTCTTCTCCTAAATAGTCCCTTATATAGCTGCGCGTTTGTGCTTCTGTTGAGTGTCCAAGCAGTCTACGTGTCGCTTCTATCCCTTCTTTTTTATATCGCTCTGTTGCCGCATACGGGCGTATATCTTTTAATTGCCAGCGCCTTTTTAGTGCTGCATCATCCCGCGCCTTACCAAACCAGTATTTAATCGTGCCATTTAATGACAGCTTATTACCCTTGTCATCAAAAAGAATAGGCGGGTTTATCATGGTGACTTTGCACGCCTTAAGTAGCTTTTTGCGTTTATTAATAAGCGCCCTTAAATCAGGGCCAATCTGTACGCGCTTAATCTTGTTGGTCTTACCCATTCGATAAACAAGCTCATCACCTTTATCATGCTCAAAACGAAAGCTGACAGCCTCATCAGGTCGAGCGCCTGACATATACAGTAAATCCATTAAATCTTTTATAAACGGCTTTGCCTTGGCGTGTACGGCTTTATACTCATCATGCGTGATAAGAATATCGCGATGCTCTTTAACTTTGTATTGCCTGGTCGTGCCTGTGATCGGGTTTTCTATCGTGCATAAGCCGCGAAGCTTAGCCCAATTGAAAATAACCGACATAAACTTAATTTCTTTCTTTGCTCCGACTTGTGATGATCTCGATTCAAAATACTGCAAAAACCACTCTGGCTTAAATGCATCGATATGCAAATGAGCAAAGACAGGCTCTAAATGCGTCCAATAGTTTTTGCGGTCCTTAATCGTGCGTGGCGATAACCCTGAAAGTGTTCTGTTTTCCGCCCATTTCATGTACTTGAGATAAATAGCACCCAACGTATCACCGGAATACTTTTCTATCTTGACGCCCTCAATCTCGCCCCATCTTTGTTTAGCTTTGGCAAAGTCAGTACCTAACGGCTCAGGCACGCGCTTTCCATTCTCATCACGTGGATGCTCGTAGTAATAAGCTACGCTAACACCTTTACGCGTCTTCCATTCACGCTTGACCATGCGAGGCGGTAACTCTGGATGCTTTGTTTTAGGTTTAGGGGTCATGATGCTTTGTTAAAGTTAGGCATTTGGCTGTCACCGCTGATACGAATATCGTTATTGATATTTATACCTGACATTTTGATGCGTGCGTACCATCTGCTTATTTTAATTTCATTCTTACCGGACACACTGAAGCTCCAACGACCAGTAATCAGCCAGTCAATTTGCTTTCCACGCTGCTCAAAGCCGGTAAGCTCAATCACTTCCTTGTCAGTTAGAAATTCGCTTGCTATTTCGTTTTGAATGATTAATGCCATAATCACACCTTCTCTTGTCCTGGGTTGCGTAGTTTTTTGACATATTCGTCTTTAAATTCATTTGTTATTTCTCGATGCAAATAACCGCGATCAGAACACCACTGGCAGAAATCATTAATAGCCTCAGCCTGAATCTCCCTAACCACATCAGTACAAGATGGCGGTATAAGCTCTTTAACTTTTGCCATATTACCTTCATCAGCAGCGAGTGAGATTAGGCCGAGTTTGGCGATGAGACGGTGCTGCTGCTCGTGTAATGGCTCAATTTTTTTGTTATGTAAATGGTCATACATAGCCATCATTGCATTAGCAAACCAACCAAGCATTAATTCCTCATCAGCTTCTGGGAAAGTCTTCTTGTAAAATTCAGACCAAGCTTTTGCGTCTGGGTTTGTGTGTATCGACATATCGTATTCTTCACTCATATCTCACCTCAATAATTCGGTTTTTGTATTTCATCTCTACCCATGGATAATCACTGCATTCGTCATAGACTTTTAAAGCCTCTTCAAATGTGTTGAAATGAAGCGACACTTTGTAATTTCGCTCTAGGTCTTCATATTTTCCGGCGTTGACAAAAAATAAATCACTCATAACTCCCCTGCCTCTAGTTTGTTTTATCAATTGCGTCGCAAAACTCTAACCACACTGAGTGACTTAGATTTACTGCTCGTGTGCCGTCATTACCTATATCAGCTCGTTCAAGTAAGTCACCTCGGACTTTGTTCATCACTCCATTCAACCGCTCAATCGTTTCGGCTTGTTGTTTGTAATCATTAAACAATACGAAGCAACCCATTCACTAAGCTGCTCATCCGTTGCCGTTTCGATTATTTCTGGTGTTAGGTTGGTCATTGGTTTGCCTCAATTAGTAAAGCATCAGAATCAATAAAATTTTCAGTGTTGCACTCAATAAGCATTGATTTTGCGTACTAAAATGCTTCGTCTCTATCCATGCCGTTATCTACGATGCAGTCGGTCATTTCTTCCAGTATTTCCAGTGTTATTTCAAGCTTCATCTAACCTTCCTCATCTTTGTGGTCTTTTCCATTTTGGAAAGTGCCACTTCAATATCTTTCGGTACATCAACCTCAAAAGTCACTTCTTGGGTTCTGACGTGTACTTGTCTGATGGTTATCTTCACATCGTCACCTATCACTAGGCTTGTTTCTGTTTTGCGGTTAAGGGTTAGCATAAGGCAGCCTTTTCTAGCGTTCTTCTTCAATAGCTTGCATGGCTGCTATGCGTATCTGTTTTCTAGCAGTCAGCAAAAGAATCAGATATATAAGAAAGCCAGTTATTCCTACAATCATTACAAATGGCCTATCCATCGATAGGGCGCTAACAGATATGGATAAAAACAACCCACATAAAAAAGCAAACAGAAGCATGTCGTCCAAATTTGTTATTGATTTAATAAAGCCTTGCTTAGTCATCACTCATAATCCTCAACTCTGATAATGTCTTTTTCATCAATCTCAATCACTTCGCCGTCAGTCCACTCTCTACAACCTTCATTCGGGTACTTGTCGGCGTGCTTTGGATGCTCACAGCCATTGTTAAGTAGTACACAGCTTGTGCAGCGGCCTATTTGCATTTGATATTGCTCACGTTTTCACATCTAACCCAAGTCAGATCACCGTCACCGTAAAAATCAAAAGCGATTAGCCTCTCGCGAAAATGAACAGATACGATGCTGTATTCGTGTTCTTGATAAGTCGCTAACATTCCAGCTGTCCACTCAACTTCTACAAATTCATCTTGAGTCATCCCATTTCTCCGTTATTAAGTCTGCTATCTCTCAACATAGTCAGGCGATTGCAAAACTCTGATTCAGTAAGAACAGTTTCTTTCCGGTTTGAATTTCCAATACTGTGTGTAAATCTTGCTGTTCCAGCAGCTTCTAAGCATTTTCTGAAGTCTTCGTTTTGCTCAAACATCGCTAGATAAACTCTGTCCAACAAATCCTGGTACTGTTTTGATGAGCGTTTATACTCAACACCTTTCCACCACAAGCGCTGCATAGACTTCCATCGCTTATTGCGTGATCTGCCTTTTCTCTTTGCTTCCTTTCCAATCAACCCGCAAGTTATTTCCTGTGCATTTTGGTTCTCAAACTTAAGGGATTGAAGGAACCCCTCCATAGAGCTTATATTCACACCATCAAACACAAATTCTCTTCTAGTGAAGTTTGATAATTTGTTTGCTGGGTATTTGTTGTCGCTTCCTATATCCATATCCATTCCCCATTAAGTCTGCTATTTGCATTTGAGTGATGACTCTGCTTATCGACGCCAATCAGAGACTCCAAGCCTTACAAGCCACCACTCAAACACATGGCAGTTTTACTTACCTGCCCTTCGCATTAATGAACAACCTCAGCCCTCTACAATTACTAATCATTTTTTGACTATTTAAATAAATTAAAAAAATTTACTGAGGCTGCTCATTGATGCCTGCTATCTTTTCTCGAAAAAATCACATTTATTGCAGCTGTATAATCCTGGCCATTTATCTCCGGCTGCTTCCATTTCGTGATCACCTTCATTGCAAAAAACTTCATAGTTAAAACTAATGCTTGTTTGAAACTTAAAAGTCTTGCCGCAATCGCACTGCTGTTCATGGTCGATGTTCTCTTCATAACCTTGGCCATCATCATGGATAATTTCTTGCTCTGTTCCGCAATATGGGCAAATAACGTCAGACATCATCAAATCCTCTTATTAAGTTTCACCTTGTGGCACCTTTTAGCCCCTTTCGGGGCTTGGTTGTTATCCGTTTGCTGCTTCACCGTGTATTCGGTGCCATTCATTGTGATGCTTGTTACAAAGCCATCTAACGTCTAATGGTTTTGCATAATCATCGTGGTGTGCGTGTACTTCTTTTTCTCCACATTCTTCACACGGTTGTTTTTCTAGTATTCCGTCACGAAGAGCATTTGCTACTTGATTGTGTGCTTGTCGCTTAGTTGGGTTTCTTTGAATGTATGAAACCTTTGCTTTATTTGACGCCCTCCTTCCAACTTCAGTCCTTGCGTATTCACGTCTCGCCATGATTCTGTTCGGCTTATTAGCTCTAGCTTTGTCATATTCTCTCTGGCATGATTTGCACCGCGCTGCTAATCCATCAACTGATGCAGCTCTCTTGTGAAAATCATCATCTTGTTTAGTGGTGTCGCATACATTGCAGTGCTTCATGGTTATCTCCTAGAAGGGTATGTCCCGATCATCGTAATAGTCATCACCACCTCCATAATCCGGCCCCGCATTGCTCGCTGCTGGTTGTGGTTGGCTTGTCGCTGATTGACCTGCTGCTTGCGACTGACCTGAATCACCACGACCGTCCAACATCGTCATTTCATTACCCACTATTTCGGTGGTGTATTGGTCTTGGCCTTGTTGGTTTTGCCATTTACGGGTTTGGATTCTGCCTTCGATATAGACTTGTGAGCCTTTACGCAGGTATTGCTGGGCAATTTCGCCGAGTTTGTTGCGTAAAACTACGCGGTGCCATTCTGTGCGTTCTTGGCGCTCTCCGGTTTGGCGGTCTTTCCAGCTCTCGCTTGTGGCGATGCGCAGGTTGCAGATTGAGCCGCCGTTAGGGAATGCTCGGCTTTCTGGATCTGCACCTAAGCGACCTACAAGAATGACTTTGTTGACGCTCATGCCGCCACCTTCAACTGTTTCAGGCGTGACTCATGGCTACCAGTGTCTTTACCGTTTGCCTTTCTCCACTTAATTTGCAGCTCTAACAACTTTATTTCGCCTTTGATGGTTGTTGTGTAGTAACTTCCACTATCATCCTCAGCAACACGTTCAAGCAGTCCTTCATTCTTGAATCTATAAACCATTCTTGATAAATAGGTGTTTGCATCTTCAGCTATATCAACGTGCAACCCTTCATCGCGTGATGCAAAGTAAAGTACTTTCTCTTCTGTGTATCTCATTACATGCTCCTAATCTTTTGTTCCAAGTCGTTAAGTTCGTTGTTGAAATCATCCACGGCTTTTGCTATTTCTTTTATTCTCGCTTCATCCCGATAAACTCTGACTTGCACTAAAGGCAAGTTAGGGCAGTAAGAAACGAAGTCGCACCATTCACGTTCTGCAATCCATAACTGTGTTTGTATTTGTGGCTCGTGTTCTTTTGGTACTTCCTGGCTAAACAAGACGGGCAAATGAATCGCTGGCATTTTTGATTTAATCTCCATGCAGCCATCATCATTAATCAGCGAGTCAGGGCTTGCTCCGGCCGTTTTTTCATCGTTGGTAATGAATCCAACCTCTTGAGGCTCACAGTCATTTATGAACGCATACAAGGCTCTAGCCTCTGGCTCAAGAATGTGTCCTCGCTCTGTATAGCGGTTGCCTTGAAACTCGTTTATCTGGTCAATAGCGACGCGCTCAGCGAGCAGCTTCATCATGTAGGCATAACGCGTTTTACTTGGTGCGCTGCCTCTGCCTTTTGAAAGCACGTCAGAGATAGCTGATGCCGTCACGATTCCACGTCTAGCATCTAGCCATTCTTGGCTGTTTTGCTCTACGTTATGGATAATCATGCTGCATCAGCCTTGTGTGCTTTTGCTTTGAGCATGGAAACAGCTTGATCGTATTTATCAGCTGGTAAACCTTCGATAGCGCCTATGGCGAAGAACTCGCAGAATTTACCCATATTTGCATTTGTTTCTGCTGCGAGCTTATTGATTGCTTCGACCTGTTCTTTTGTAATTAGTGAACGATCATTGCTTTCTGCACCAGTACCGGTTGATGCATTTACAGGCATGTCCTGTGCTTCTTCTGCTGTTATTAAACCGAGCAGGGCATCAGCGAACTGGTTACGCAGGGCAAAGCCTCTTGCACGCATAGCCAGCATGCGTTTAGGGTATTGTTTCCACGTGTTCTTACCCCATAATCCAGCCGTTTGAGCATCAGCTTGGCTAAAGTGCTGTGTATGCTTTGTTCCACCTTTACGCCATACAACACATTTAGCTGTCATGCTGGCCTCATCGAATGTTTCTTCAATACCACCGAAAGAAGGGTGGTTTTGGACAAGGGCCAGCATCGCGTCACCCCAGATGGCAGGGCGTCCATTAATAACAGCAATATTCTGAATTGCTTGCATAGGGTTTAAGCCAATCTCATTACCCATCATCATGGCAATCAATGTGTCTTCTGGCTTACCCTTAAATTGAGCTGGTGCAAGCTGTGAATTAGCAATCATTGTTGCCAACTGCATGGCCTGACCCATATCTCTAGGTGCAACGTTGAACCCGTTATTTTGAGTTGTCGTTAACTGATTCATCTTCATCATCCTTTTTATCTTGAGCCCCAAAAATCTCAGCAAATGCCAAAGCACTTTTAGAATTTTCACCGCCTAGTTGTTCGTTAAAATCGTCGTATTGTTTTTGATCCATAATTGCTGCACCGATTAAGAGAGTGAAGGCAAAAGCTAACCCGATATTGGTGTCAATTAATGACTGCAGGCTTTCTAGGGTTGAGGTGTTCATTGCTTGCCTCTGGCTTTTGCAATGGCTTTTTCGGCTTGCTCAACAGAGGAATCACCTACTTCGCAATAGTCACCACCTTGCATTTCACTTAAGCATCTTTCCAAAGACTCAATCAGTTCTTTCTCTAGCTCGGTTAATTGTTTTGGTTTTTCTAGTTCAGAGAGTAGGGTGTAAGCAGTATCTATTGCTTGCTTAGCAAGCTGGCTATCACTCACCCCTGAATAACCCAGGCTTTCTGCGCCAGGCCATGCAGATAAAAGAGCCGCCATATTTCTTGCTGCAAGCTCTTCGCGCTTTGTTAAGCCTGTATGTGGCTGCATCCCACTATTTTGACCACCCTCAAAAGGCATTGCTGGCATATCACCGTTATTCATAACCCCACCTCAATCACATAAAGCTCAGCAGCACTCATGACGCTTGCCTTTTAAGCATTTCAGGCAAGTCATCACCTATAAAAATGTTGACGCCTTTAACTGTCTTAAGCGTGTTTTCTTCAACGTCATAACCAAGCTCTGCAAGGTCTATAATCATGTCGAGAGCGTCATTCGCTACCTTGTCAGCACACTCTGCAATTCGAACTCTAAGTGCGGTGATATCGCTACTTCCAAGGCCAATCATTTGTATTTGGGTGTCCATTGAATTGGGGTCTTTATCCCAGAGCATTTCACTGATGTTTTTAATATCGAAGTGAGTCTTAGAGCGTGTGCCGTCATCGATAATGATTTGAGAGCCACGCAGAAGGTGATACGCAATCTCCTTGGCTGACTCTTCTCTACGCTCACGTTCAGCCCACTCATGTGGAAATGCTGTGCTTATGTAAATAGCCATGATTAACCCCCAAACAATGCGTAAAGAAACAGAATGGCAACGAAGTTAATAATGAAGATGCTGTAACCGCGCTCTAACCACTTATTAACCTTGCTTTTCACTTCGATAGTGCAACTGCCAACTTTGTGTAAGTTCATATCTCTATTCCCCGTTAATTTCAGCCCTAACCGGCATCACCTATCTGGTTTAAGCCTGTTGTCCGAAACCGTTGAGTCTCACGTTAAGCAGGGTGCATCGGCTCACACTCGTCATTGCCTGCGTTTCGGTAGCTGTTGGGAGTAGTCTATAACCAAAGTTATAATAAGTCAATAACCAAAGTTATATTAATTTTCAAAAGGCAATAAAAAACCCCGACAAAGCGGGGTTAATTGTTGCTTAATATAGTAATTATTATCTAATAGTAATGCCTGTGAATTGTTCCATTGAAATGTAATTGATACAAATAATTGCAGTCTGCATTTACGACCGAATATTTCGCTGCATTAAAACCAAGATTGTATAGGTTTATAACGTGCTTTCTGTTTATTTTCTCGTAAGACTTGATAGCCTCATTGACAGTTAAGATATTTTCACCTCTAAAGCTTCGTTTATAGTCTTCACACCCGATTGTGAATGGCCCTTCGGGATCTGTTTCCTTTCTCTTTTTCTCATCTGCAAAACGCTTTTCAGCTTTAACTCGGTTTTCACGAATCTGATTATCAATATAATCTTTTACCTCAGATACATCCACAGAGCAGTTCGCTCTATTTACCACAACGTGAACGCCATCGGTTTGTATTGAAACTTCTTTTCTAAGAGAAGGTGTAAACGTAATCGCCTTGCGTGAAGGCGCAATAATAGACTTAAGAAGAGAGTCCTTTTCCGGTGGCGGCTGTGGGCACTGAACCATGTCTCGAACAGCGTAATAGAGATCAGACTGATTGATAAAAACCGAGTCTTCACGCCATGAAGCTGTCGCTGGGTAAACCAATAGCTCTGTGCGATGCATTGCTTTGTAAGCTGCTGTAGCATCACTCACACTCATTCCTTGGCTCATGAAATAATTTATTGAATCTTTGCTTTCATGGCGTGATACGCAAGAGGCGATTAATGAAATAGATAATATTACTAATATAGAACGCATCACCTTACCTTATTATCATTGCTGTTTATTTACAAATCCTTACCTTCCCAGACCTTCAATACGCGACCAAAAATCTCGAAGTCCATATCGCTGCGAATATACCATGGCGGGAAATCCTCATTTTTTGATAAAACTCTGACGCCTTCACCAGGCACCTTCTGAAGTAGCTTTATAAATCCCTCTTCACCAACTCTAAAAAAGTACACTGCATCATAATCGAGAGACTTTATACCAACATCAACAATCAATGGATCGCCAGAATTAAACATGCCTTTCATTGATGGGCCTAGGCCAGTGACTATCCTAAGATTTCCTATCCCCGTATTTGATGGGAGATTAGATGCCCATAGTTTTGATACGCGCCAGTCGATAACTTCTCCGACTTCATCAAGTAAAGCTGCACCTTTACCCATGGCTCCCCTCACATCCGTATATTGATGGATAGTTATGTAATCACCAACCCCTGTGGTGTTCACGGTTCTAGTGGCTTGTTTCATTCCATAGCGGAGCCAATCAGGATCACATTCAAGAACTCTCGCAAGATGAGGAAGAAACCATGGGTTTTTAGTCCTTCCTGTCATTACTTTGCTAAGTGCAGGTTGGCTTACCGGGTCAAATCCGTTTTCTTTTAAGTACCTTTCCAATGCCTTGAAAACGGACTGCTTTATCAGCCCTAAATCAGACATCCTCTGTGCTATACGCTCTTTCATGGTTTCCATCTTGCTGAGCATATAACTGTAGTTATTGATTGTAAAATAACAAAAGTTATTGACTCGATATAACCAAAGTTATAAACTCGACTCATGAATAAAAATGAACGACCAATTGATCTAGCGATTCGACTGGCTGGAACGCAAACAGCACTCGCTGATATGTCTGGAGTGACACAGGCCTGTATCAGCAAATTATTCAGCGGCAAGTCAAAGCGCATGGATCCAGATACAGCAATAAAAATATCTGCTGCGCTGAACATACCTAAACACGTTCTGCGTCCGGACATTTTTGACGCGCCATCAGCATAACCCGCACCCACTACTCGTGGGTGTTTTTGTTTGCTGCTCAAATTTATAGGGCTCAGTTCTTTCATGGTTACAGGTTAACGGAAAGGGCGGGGCCAGAAAATTACCCAAATGGGGGATATATGAGACTACACGTCGAATTTATACAGAATATGTTCTCTCCCAGAGTTCAAGAAGCGGTCAAACGCCTTGCCTCTGGCGATAGTTACAAAGAAGCAGCCAGAGAGCTTGATGTAGATACCGAAACGGTCAAGTCATACGCCTCAGTTTTCCGTAAAGAGTTAAACGCCAGAAACACGCTTGAGGGTATTTCTATCCTTGTGGCTCGTGGCGTTATCAAGCTGAGCGAAATCGACAAAAAAACACTTATCACGTGTGGGTTGATCATCCTGTCAGGTTCTCATTCAGATTACCTGATGGCTAAAACAGTACGAGCGTCAAAGACGACACGAATGGAGAGAAGAAATAATGAGATCGCACAGCCTGAAAATGGCGGGGAAATGGTTCATCAATGGCATCAAAGGCTTGTTCTTTGCGGTGTGGTGTCTAATCGACTTTCTTCTGCGTCCGTTCGGGAAAGAAAAGAAGTAGAGGCTGTTTAGTTAGTGAAACATTCAATCCACATTAACCAGCGTCAAGCATTGCAGTTAGGTATTAAAAACCTAACGCAAGGCCATATTTTCGACATGCTTACAGGTGCATCGACTTGGGCAGCACCTGAAGTTGTTGATGGTGAGGTTTATTACTGGGTTTCACGACAGCGTATTAGTGAGCAATTACCACTTGCTGATCTAAAGCCAGACACAATTTATCGCAACCTTAAAAAGCTATCTGAATTAGGACTTATTGACTATATAAAAGTGGGTAAAAAGGATTGTGTTCGACTTACCCAAAAAGGCAAAACCTACTATGTCGGATCTAGATCCGGATTAGAAGAAAACACTATGTCGGATTTAGATCCGAATAATGACGAAAACTCGGATCTAAATCCGAGAAAACTCGGATCTAAATCCGAAAAACACTCGGATCTAAATCCGACATATAAGTCTATAAATAACATAAGTCCTATAAGTGATAAGGCTAAAAACAAGTCGAGCGACTCAGAAGTCGCAGCTCGACGCGTTGCCAATCACCTACACAAAAAACTCACAGAAGAAATTCCAGAAGCCAGCACGGTAAAACCTGAAAGTTGGATAACTGAAATTGAGAGAGCTATTCGCCTTGATGGGCGAACAGAAGAGCAGCTCATCAACATCATCGACTGGATTTACTCTGCTGGCACGTTTTGGATCCCAAATATCCAGTCCGGCAAAAAGCTGCGAGAGAAGTACGTGACGATGGTTGCTCAAAGCCGCAGGCCAAGCCAAGACAGAAAGCCAGCTAACGACTTCAACAACACTGATTACTCAGAAGGCACAGAAGGATTTATCACCCATGGTTGATACAACACAGCGAGAAGTTACCTGTGAAAAGCACAGAATCGCATACACGGCTAACGTGATGATGTTTGGCGGTAGGGAAATAGTTACTGACTGCCCCAAGTGTCAGAACGAATACGAAGAAAGGCAGCGAGAAAAAGAGCGGTTAGCCCGCCAAGAGCATAACCAGAAAATGATTGCTCACGAGTTCAAGCGTTCAGGTATTCCACCACGCTACACCACAAGAAGTTTTGATAATTTCAGAGCTGCAAATGATGAGCAGAAAAAAGCGTGGCGTATGGCGAAAGGTTACGCAGATACCATCACCGACAAAATGCAAAGCGGGGCAGGCCTGATTCTCGCTGGCAAGCCTGGCACTGGCAAAACTCATCTTGCTTGTGCTGTTGCTAATCAGTTTGTCACCACTGGCGGAAATGTTCTATTCATCACCGTGTCAGCAATGCTCAGACGTATTCGCGAGACATACAGAAAAGACAGCGACAAAACTGAGCAGCAAGCAATCGACGAATTGCGAAACATTGACCTGTTAATCATCGATGAGATTGGTGTCCAGAAAGGCAGCGAAAGCGAAGAACATCTGCTTTTTGAGGTGATTAACGAGCGGTACAACTACTTCAAGCCAACAATCCTGATCTCAAATCTAAACGCAAAAGATATCAAGCAATTCATCGGTGAGCGTGCCTTAGACCGTATGCGTGAGGGTGGAGGTAAGTTCATAGCCTTTGAGTGGGAATCATACCGTAGCAACGTTGCAGCAGATGAAAACCTACCTGATGCATCGAAAGCGATTTACACCGTTGATAACAAACAGCAGTACATATAGCGAGGGCTTAACCATGACAACTAACCAAGACAAAACCATCTACGTTACAGGAGATAATCAGGAGTTTGTGCCGGAAATCGGCAAAGAATGTTTTGTTGTTTGGTTTGATAGGAGAAACGAAAAAATCACTCCGTCTTATGTTGGTAAACAATCGATGGTTTTCACAGATGAGCAAGGTGATGAACGGTGTGTGTACCTATCAAACATTATTGAGTTTCAACCCCTAAAAACCGAAGCCGAGATTAGGCGGGAAAAGGCAATCGAATCTTTAACTGCTGACATTTGCAATATGTCAGATATGTATTTAGTTCCTCCTGGCTTGTTGGCTGAGCGTTTAGCGAAAGAAGGCTACATCAAGCCGAGAGAGATAACTACAGAAGCAACCAATAATGCAGCTGAGTCTTTTGTGAAAGAAAAGGTTGGCGATGTTATGGATTTAATGTCCTTATTAAGTTTTGCAGAAGGCGCACGCTGGGCAGAAAAACACATCAAAGGAGAAGCCTAATGCACACTCCTTTAGCCAAAACAAACGATCCAATTTCAAGTCACGCAGCAGGATATAAGTTTGCTAACTCAGAAGTGCTTAAAAATCACGAGGCCATAATTCTTGATTTGCTTCGTAGATTCCCAAACAGAACAAGCAAACAGTTAGCCGCTATCGAAAAAGAAGAAAGCGGCGAATATGCACTTGACCGTTACCAGATAGCCAGACGCTTGTCTGGCATGGAAGAAAAAGGGCTTATCAAGGGCACAGATAAAAGCGTTAAGGGTGAACGTCAGTGGTGGGCGGTGAAAATTGTTTAATCCAGACTTCTACCCTACACCAGCCCATTTAGCCACACGAATGGCGGCAATGATTACACCTGAGTTCAGCAAGAGAATCCTTGAACCATCAGCGGGTAAGGGTGATTTAGCTAAAGCAGTAATATCTCGTTTCAGTCGTTACGGTAAAGGCAAGATTGACTGTATCGAGAAAGAACCTGAATTGCGGTCCCTGTTAGTTGGTGAAGGCTTTCGTGTTGTTGATACTGACTTCTTAGCCTACGCCAGCACCAAGCAGTACGACACTATCATCATGAACCCACCGTTTAGCAATGGTGATAAGCATGTACTAAAAGCGTGGGAAATTATTTACAGCGGTGACGTGATAGCACTGCTTAATGCTGAAACATTAAAAAACCCTCATACAGAATCAAGAAAGTTACTTGTTAGCCTGGTTGAGCAGCATGGTGAGGTTGAGTACCTACAGGGCCAGTTCGTCGACGCAGAGCGTAAAACGGGTGTTGAGGTTGCTTTAATAAAGCTGAGTAAGCGTAACAGCGTAAACAGTGATTATTTCCAAGGTATGAAGCAGGCAGAAAAAGAAGATGAGCCGGCAGAATACGGTAACCAGTTAGCGCTACCTGAAAGCCGTATTGAAAACATGGTCCTGGCATATACCAGTGCAGTCGACGCAAAAAGACGAGCAGTTATCTCAGCAGCAGAATCAGCTTATTACGCAAGCCTAATCAACGGTAATGGTGAAGATGAAACCGAGATGGTCAAAGAGTCACTTAATGACTTTGTGGACCAACTTCGTGAATCGGCATGGCGAACAGTCACCAGTCTTGCCGACTTCCATAAGTACATGACGGAAAAAGTCAGAGAGCAGTTTGAGGCTCAAATTTCTATTGTAAGCAATCTTGAGTTCACTACTGAAAACATCAAGACGTTCCTTAAAAACCTAGTCAAAGACTACGACTCAATCATTGAAGAATGCATTGAGGAAGCCTTCGACTTAATGACTCGTTACCACAAAGAAAACAGGGTCCATATCGAAGGTTGGAAAAGCAACGATTATTTCTTCGTCAACAAGCGTGTCGTGCTCCCAAATATGTGTGACATACATTTCATGATCACAAAGAAAATACGCTGGGAAAAAGAGCGTGTACTTGATGATATCGACAAAGCACTAGCTCACATTGCAGGGCTTCAAGACCAAGTCGACGCCGTTGATGAGCATGGCAGGAAATATAAAAAGCCCGGTTACAAAAAAGTATCAGCTGCACTCAATGATGAGGCGGTCGACTTTGGTGAAAGAGTAGAGAGTGAATTCTTTTATGCTCGAGTGTTCAAAAAAGGCACGGTCCATCTTTACTTCAAAGATATGAAATTGCTTGAGCAATTCAATCTGATTGTCGGGCGTAAACGTGCATGGCTTCCAAAACAAGATGAGCGAGTGCCTGAAGCTTTTTGGGTGATGAATGGGAGGGCAGCATGAACCCCCAAACCTTCCACATATCAACACCAGTAACCAGAGCTAATTGCATAGCGTTTATTTCTCAGATTGATGATCCAAACGCAATCGTGGTCATAAAAAATAAAAAAGAGACTCGCAGTGCTGCTCAACTTCGTCTCAAGTGGGTGTGGATGGGTGTATTACAAAAAGAACGTGCAGGCTTTGAAGGTAGAAGCCGTGAAGGCTGGAATCGTTATTTTAAAGGCAAATACATTCGTCCGATTTTGCTTGAACAGGATGAACAGTATCACGAGTTCTTCACCAACGCAGACAGAATGCTTGAACAAGCACCGGATGACGAAACAAGAAAATGGGCTATCAACACATTCCTTGATGCCATCAAAACAGAATGGTTAAACGTCAGAAATATGCATGAGTTCATGACGCTTATTGACCGTTATTGCACACATCAATTTCAAATAAGTTTACCAGTCCCGGGTGACTTGGGCTGGGCTTATGAGCGGGAGAATAAATCATGAGTAAATACATAAGTGTAAAGGTAGATGAAAAGATTCATATCGCCAAAAATTCAATGTCGAACGATAGATTCACTGCTGTTACATGGGTTGACTCTGATGAGGAAGCAAAACTGTTTTTAAGAAGGCTGAATAAAGACATCGAAAAAAACAGGACTGAATGCTTATCTAATATGCAGCAGAGCATGCTCAAGCTAAACGCAATGACTTTAAGAGGTATGGAGGGAAGTAGATTATGTGGCCCGTATCTTGGTGGGCTGGGGTTTGCTTCATCATGAACCAATACAAAGCACTAATCATAGGCCAGTTATTCATGTTTGCTGTTTTTTGGTTGATTGTTTGGGGGTTGGCATGAGCGATATCGTGCAGAAGATAGCCTTTACTTCCCTTTTTGTATTTTTCATTACATTCATTTTGACTGCATACGGCAATCACCTTGGCGTTAATACTGAAGCGATTGGAAATGTTGCTCTATGGTCATTCGTGATTATGGTTTTTTCGGTGATTGTGAGGATTTGGTTGTGAGCAAACTAACCAACAAATCAAAAGGCACTACATGCATACGCTGTGGCAGCTCTGATGCTTACAAGAAATTTCTGAAAAGGCGTGAAGAGTCAGTGGTTGTTGATCCTGATACTGGGTGCCATCTATGGATTGGAGCAAGGGATGGCGGTGGCTACGGTTATGTGACTGTATATCTTGGTGATGGAACAAAGAAAAATTATAAAACGCATCGCATTGTTTATCAGTTTGAAGCTGGCGATTCAGTTGATGGCTACATTGTAATGCATAAATGTGATAACCCGTCTTGCTGCAATGTAAGCCACCTAATGCTTGGCACTCTATCTGACAACACAAGGGATATGGTTAAAAAGAAAAGACACCCAAAACATATGAGGGCATGCAGTGGAAATAAAAATAGAAGGTTAAGTGACGCCCAAGTTAAAGAGATTTTGGCTTCAAAATTAAGCAGTAGAAAAATAGCTCCGAAATTCGGGATTTCATATATGACCATACTCCAAATTAGAAAAAATAACGGATATAGAAATGAGCACAATGCGTAAGTCAGCCAGAGGCCAAGAGTGCCAGGTTCGTCTAATCGGCATCTGCAATTTCAATCCTGAAACAACAGTATTAGCCCATCTTGGCGGTGGCGGTATAGGTATGAAGAAAAACGATATCCACGGCGCTTTCTGCTGCTCTGCTTGTCATGACGCTTTAGACGGTAGAACAAAGTATCTCATCGACAAAGAAACGCTTGAGCTAGCACATAGACAGGGTGTCGAGAGGACACAGGATATATGGCTAAAGATGGGGTTAATAAAAATTGGTTAGCCGTGACCTATGGCCCAGACAGTACGCTGCAAAAATACTTGAAGGCAAAACCAAAGAAGAACGCCAAAAGCTACTAGATGAAGTACCAGAGCATTTACAGAATTGGGTTAAGAAAATAGTTGTTAATGAGTTTGAGAGAAGGAAAAAGCATGGCTGATGAGGCAGATATCGGTAACGAAGTAGCAGAACGCAACCTTAATATGGCATTGCAAGCAGCTAAAACAGTTAAACGAGAGCAATCAGAAGAATGTGTTGAATGTGGTGACGTTATTTCAGCAGCAAGACAGCAGGCCACCGGAGGGACTGATATTTGTGCGCCTTGTCTATATGTTCAAGAGCAAAACGCTAAACGTTATCGGGGGAATGGCTGGTGAGCGAAGACCTACATCAAGAAGCGCTGTTTAAGTGGGCTGCAATATCAAACATCCCAGAGCTTGAGCTAATGCATCACATACCTAATGGTGGGCATAGAAACAAAAGAACAGCAGCCAGGTTAAAAGCTCAAGGCGTCAAGTCTGGTGTGCCAGATGTATTCCTTCCTGTAGCCCGTGGCGGCTTTCATGGCCTATATATCGAGATGAAGAAACCAAAAGACGCCAAATCAAGTGCAGGTAAAGCCACAGCAAATCAGCTCAGGTGGCAAACAAAGCTAAATGACAACGGTTATATGGCTGTTATCTGTGTCGGATGGGAAGCAGCAAAGGACACCATTATTGCTTATTTGAATTGTGAGGAGGTGAGTCATGGCTGAGTGGATGATCTTAGATGATGACTCAATCGAGGAGTGGGACTTCATAAAAGATATCAGAAAGCAGAACCAGTACGGGTATGAGGCATTTGTGTTCTACATTGACGGCGAAATAATTGTACTTAGGTCAACAAGCCCAAGAATACACAAAATTGAAACTGAGTGCCTAATCGATACATTCAGCAGATATGACAGCGAGGAGAGGATTCTAAATGTCGTTGAAAAGCACATACGAGAATACGAGGAAAGAAAAGCGGCGCAGAGCAGACGGCTTAATGAAACGCTGGGCATATTTCACGCTGGAAGGGGCTGATGATTTAGGTTACCCGCACCAATCACCAGAGCAAGAACGCGTGTTAGGTATAGACTGTATGCGTGTTGTTAACGAGAAGAAGACACCAGAAGATATATTGACCCAAGGTGTTATTGAGTCACTTGATAAGCAGCGTCAGAAATTAGCCCGCTTGTGCTGGCGTAAACAGTGCAGTTATTCAGAAATAGCGATAAGGCTACAACTAAAAGATAAACTAGGTCGGGTGTCAAAATATCGAGCCAGAGCACAAGTAAAAGCCATACTGGATATGGTCGCTGATAAGGTGCTAATGTGACGCAATATAACCGCCGCTTTTCATGCTGACATTTGTCACGATGGTGGTATAGTTCATGTAAGGTGAGCGAAAGCTCAGCACAGCAGGATAGGAAAGTTACGAAACAGAGAGCCTATCCCTCTATGAAGTTTCAGCAATCAAGCCCCAATCGTTAATTCGGTCGGGGCTTTTTTATTGCCCGATTTCCCGTCACACCTCTCTGCGCGACACCCTTAATCAGTCGGCAATGTGAACACTGACGGGAGCTATACAGGAAGAGTAATGCGGATAGAGATTGCCCAGCATTCAGCAGAGGTTATTGCCGTTGCTGGACAAAAAACGAATAACGCAGCAAGTGGGGCCCTAGTCTTGTTAGGTCTATTCACTCCGGAGCAGTGGGGCGTTATCGCTATTGTTGCGGGTATATTCTTCGCTTTTGCTGGTTACATCACTAACGCATTAATCAACTGGTATTTCAAAGCAAAGCATTTCCGTCTAGAAGAAAGGCGGGTTAAAGCACAAATCAAACTCGATGAGGCAAATATTCAGCCTTTTTCATCAGACGATAACAACGAAACACCAACCAGCCTATAAGGTCAGTGACCAAGCTCAGTGAGGGGCTACACCAAGATGTACAGTGTAAGCGAGATAAACACAAAGATTATCAGCGCCATCAAAATCGTTTTAGATAGTGACCGGCCCGCAAAACTAAAAACATTAACGTATAGCCAGCAAAAAACCGCAATCGACATATTGATGCTGGATCAAGTGTTTAAAAATACTGTTGAGACAGAGGCGAAACAGGAAGGTTTAACCATCGTCGAATATGTCGCTGTGTTGGTTGCTACGGCAATTATTATGGAAACAGGTGGAAAGCTAAAGGGAAGTATAGGCGAGCAAGCTATCGAATCATTACTTAATGATAGAGGCGTTTCTTTTGTAAGAGAGAAGACGTTTTCTGGAATGAGGGATGATGGCCCGCTAAGAATTGATTTCTTTATCCCAGAAATGAATATAGCTATTGAGTATCAAGGTGCTCAGCACTTTGAACCGGTTGATTATTTTGGCGGCATAGAGGCTTTAATAAAAACTAGAAGAAGAGACTCAATAAAGCGCCAATACTGCCACGATAACGGCATCCGAATTGAATATATTAATCACGATCAAGATATAGAGAAAACTCTAGAAGCTATATTGCAATCATTGGTGGCCTAAATGGCTATCTCGCAAGAAAGCTGGGATATGGCTCAGGCTATGTTTGAAGGTGGGGCCAGCTTACAAGAGATCTCATTCAAGACTGATATTGATAGAAGCACAATATCCAAGAAGGCAAAAAAACTTGGATGGGAGAAGGGAGTCAATCAACAGCTAATCGCCGATGAAGTAAGGGTTGCGACTGAAAAATCAACACTAAATCAACAGCAGGTTGAATACCATGATTTCCAGGTAAGCAGTCAACTTGCATTGATTAAAGATATTGAAAGGTTTTCTAGTAACGCAATGCGGAAAGCGGGGGAGCTTCTTCAGGTTTCCGAAAGCGGATCCGATTTTAAAGCGCTGGTTGAGGGTGTCGATCGAATAAGCGTTACAAACAAGATTAACGACCGACATGCTAAGCCAACACAGGTACAGCAAAACACCCAGATTAATAATGAGCAGCCAAGAACTTTAGACGATTACTACAGGCAAGAATAAACGCTATGTTGATGAACCCAGCTCTAAGAGATTTCTGGGCGACTAAATCAAGATACAAAGCATTAAGGGGTGGCAGGGATTCAAGTAAGTCACATGATGCAGCAGGCAACGCAATAAGGATTGCTGATTACTGCAAAGTTAAATTTCTATGCGTCAGGCAGTTTCAGAACAGGATTGATGATTCTGTTTATACGGTACTGAAAGACAAAATTGCAGCGTTTGGATTGCAAGATAGATTTTACGTCACCAACAACAGAATAAAGAATCTGGTTACAGGTTCTGAGTTCATGTTCTATGGAATACAGCGAAACCTCACTGATATTAAGTCAGTCGAGGGTGCTGACATACTTTGGATTGAGGAAGCCGAAGGGCTTACTGAAGAGCAAATGAAAGTCCTCAGGCCAACTATCCGCAAGGAAGGGTCTGAAATATGGCTTGTTTGGAATCCTAGGTTTAAAACAGATTACATTCACAAGCGGTTTGTCGTTGACCCACCTAAAGACTGCGTTTCTCGATTAATAAATTACGATGAAAATCCTTTTTTATCTGAAACGAGCAGAAAAGAGATTGAGCAGTTAAAAGAAGACGACTACGAAGAATACCAGCACGTTTATTTGGGCGTGCCAAAAGACAGCAGCGAAAACTCAATTATCAAGCTTAAATGGATTGAGGCTGTAGTTGATGCGCATTTAAAGATTACACCATTAAGTGGTGAATGGCTTGGCGGTGTAACGGTAGGTTACGACGTTGCCGATGATGGCGATGATGCGAATGCCACCACCACAATGGATGGTTATGTTGCTGTTCATGTTGATGAGTGGAAAGCTGGTGAAGATGAGCTTGATAAGTCTGCTGGGCGCGTCGTAAACACTGCTAAACGATTAAACGCCTCACTGATAGGGTATGACTCCATCGGCGTTGGTGCTGGCACTGGTGCGCATTTCAATAACCTTAAATGGCGCAAGCACTTTAAATTTAATGCAGCAGCAAAAGTGGCTAAGCCAGAAAAGTATTACAGCACTGCTGGCAAGATTAAGAATAAAGATCACTTTGAGAACCTGAAAGCCCAGGCATGGCGAGCTGTATCAGACAGATTTAAAAACACTTATCTAGCCGTGACAAAGGGCAGAAAGTTTAGAGCAGATCAAATGATCAGCATATCAAGTGAGATAGATAAAAAACTCCTTGAAAAGTTAAAGGAAGAATTATCCGTTGTTGAGAAAACGTATAGCTCTTCAGGCAAAGAGATGGTGGAAAGCAAGAAGCAGTTAAGGGCAAGAGAAGTTGATTCTCCCAACATCGCTGATTCTTTCATTATCGCCAACAGTAGAAGCTTAGTGGCGCGTGCGAATATCGCCGACATGCTTTAAATGCGTTAACAGCGCGGAGACAAAATGACAAAGCAAAACCTACCAGCCAGTGACGGATTAGAAAACGTTATGACAGGCTTGGGGACAGCTTCGTCTAAAAACTACCATAGCAAGTTCACGCTTGATGCATTTAACGACTATATGCAGCTTGAAGCGGCTTATCAGTCGAACTGGTTAGCGCGTCAGATTGTTGATATTCCTGCTGATGACATGGTGCGTGAATGGCGTGCTATTAAATGTCAGGACGCAGAACAAATTCGCATTGAAGAAGATAGGCACGACTTACAGCAAACAGTAAACGAGGCGCTATCTTGGGGCCGTTTATACGGTGGTGCAGCTGTCTTAATGCTCACCAATCAGGACTTAGAGAAACCGCTAAACGTTAACCAGGTTAAAAAAGGCGATTTAGAACGTCTTATTGTGTTTGACCGTTATGAGCTAATGCCGCTTTCAATTAACAACTGGAACCCATTAGCTAAGAATTATCTGATGCCTGAATACTACACGGTATATCAGGGTAACCAGCGTATTCACTGGACACATTTTGCTAAATTCATGGGGGCAAAGCTTCCACGCCGTCAGCGTCAAGTCACAATGGGTTGGGGAGATTCAGAATTACGTAAGTGTATTTCTGATTTAAAGCAGACTGTTGCCTCATATGAAGGTATCTCTGAGTTAATGCAAGAAGCTAACCTTGATGTGATTACACGAGAGGGTTTGGCTGATGATTTAACGTCAGACCAAGAATCTGCAATCACTGATAGATACACCTTGTACAGCATGATGAAGTCGCTGTTTAAGCTTTCATTATTAGATGGTGAAGAAAAGCTGGAAAGATTGACGCTCAATCTGTCTGGCGTAGCTCCAGTTATGGAAACACAGATGAGCTGGATTTGCGGTGCTTCACGCATCCCAGAGACAAAGCTATTCGGTAAGTCACCATCAGGCCTTAATTCGTCAGGTGATAGCGAACTAAGAACCTATTACGACGATGTACGCTCATGGCAGGTTAGCCAGCTTGCTCCACCTGTAAATGTGCTTGATCAGGTTTTAGTCCGTTCTGCCCTTGGCAACATGCCTAAAGATTTCAACTGGGAATGGAATCGCCTTTATCAGCCAAACCGTAAAGAAGAAGCTGAAGCGTCAAAAACAGAAGCAGAAACCGACATTATACTGCTAGATGCTGGCGTCATTCAAAAATCACAGGTACAGCGCAGACTTCAATCAGCAGAAGCCTATCAGTTTAATGATGATCAAATTGAAGAGTTAGAGGGTTTGGAAGACGCTAACTTGTTTGACCGGGATGAGCCTGAAACTACGGCAGATGAATAATGCTGCGAGTAGGCACTCAATACAACGTTGAACTTCAACGGATTGTAAACCTGGTTAAAAAGTCGATTGATAAAGAATTGATACCAGCTATTAAGCAGGTTGAATATCAATATGTAGCCGATGAAGCATGGCCCGACAGAATAAGCAACATTCTCAATATTCTAAAGGCTATCTGGTCATCAAGAGAGTTTGACGAAAAATCAAAGCTGATAGCTGGTGAGTTTGTCAGCTCAACCGTAAAGTCAGTTGATAAAAAGAACAAGGCAAAGTTTGGCATTAACGCTTTTGGTAATTCAGAAAAGATGAGTAATTACTTAAGCGCAGCCACCACGCAAAATGCCAACTTAATCAAGTCCATTCCAGAGCAATATTTAAACAACGTTGCAAACACTGTCTTAACGGGCATGAGGAATGGTGTGCTAGCTCGTGATATTGCCAAACAGTTATCTGATGACTATGGCGTAACTCAGCGTCGAGCCCGATTCATTGCCCGCGATCAAACCGCCAAAGTTAACGGCGAGATAGATAAGCGGCGTCAAGTTGATGCTGGCTTTGAATATTTCCAATGGCTGGATAGTGATGATGAGCGAGTAAGGCATAAGCACCGCTTAATTGCTGACAAGAAAACCAAGTACGGCAAAGGCGTTTACAGGTGGGATGACCTACCAAAGAACGATAAAGGCGAAACGATACAACCTGGCTCTGATTTTGGGTGTCGCTGCACAGCACGAGCCAAAACAACAGAATCAGTTGAGAAGTATATGAACAGGAAAAGCAGCTAATGACACGCATAACCGTTCAAGACAAAAGCACGTTTAAGGTGACTCATCGAGAGTTTACCGATGAAGGTTTTTTAAAAGTACCCGGGCGTGTAGCCAAAACAGGCACGCAACAGTACACACGCAAGGAATTACAGCTTGATGGCGATCCAAATGCGATCGTGACTGTTTATCGCCCAGAAGACGAAGTATTCAAAGCTGAATCGCTCGACAGCTATAACGGTGCAGACATTACCATTCGTCACCCTGGCGAATTAGTTAACGCCAAAAACTACAGCCAAACATCAAAAGGCATTGTCCGTGGCGCTGGTCGTCGTGATGGTGACTTCGTATTAGCTGACTTAGTCATCAAAGACCAAGCAGCCATCGACGACATTAACGCCGGTAATGCTGAGCTATCAGCAGGCTACACAGCAGACTATGTAGAACAAGAAGGAACCGCTCCAAACGGAGAGACTTACCAGTATGTGCAGCGTGACATCAAGATTAATCACGTTGCAATAGTGCCTATGGCACGAGCAGGACGGCAAGCCCGTATTTTTGACAACCACCAACAAAGAGAAATGACCATGACACACAAAATCGTTTTAGATTCTGGTCGATCTGTTGATGTAGAGGACGAGGCAACGGCTCTGCTCGTTACTGATGCATTCGACAGATTGAACAAAGAGGTTACTGACTCCAAAGCTGAGATTGAACGCCTGAAGGCCACAATCGACGCCAAAGATGAAGAAATCAAAACACTTAACGTTAAATCCTCAGACGAAGAGCTAAAAACTCGCGTCGAACGGATTGCAAAAGTAAAAGACGCTGCTCTAAAAATTGTAGGCGATCAATTCACCACTGACTCAGTAGACGATGTGGAAATTATGCGATCTGCAATGCAAGCAGTACGTCCAGCAACAGACTGGAAAGATAAATCACCTGAATACATTCAGGCTTCTTTCGATATGGCGCTGGAATCGGCTGAAAAATCACCTGAAAACAAAGCAAAAGAGCAGTATCGCCGCTTAGCTGAAGATGGTGAACGAGGCCAGCAATTAACCAATGACGCATACGAAGACTACAAAGAGCGTATGTCCAAACCAAGCGCACAGGAGGCTTAATCATGGCTGTACAAGGCGGATATGCAATTAACCATAACAAAGCCCTTGCAGGCATGATGGTTGATTCACAAAGAAACAACACTGTATCAAAACTCAACACTACCGACGCAACCGTGCCTTATGGCGTGGCTGTTGCTCGTGATGGTGAAGAAGGTTTTGAACTGTTAACCGATAGTTCTGTTATCGCTGATGTTGTCGGCGTGCTTCGTCGTGAAATGAATCGCGCTGTAGCGGATGGCGACATTCACGGTGTTCCAACAAAACGTGATGGCAGCGTATTAACCGTAGGCACTATTTACGTCCCTGTTATTGCAACAGTAACAGCAGGTCAAGCGGCTTACGTTGTGATCGGTAACGGTACTGACTTAGATACAGTCGGTCACTTTTCAAATGCAGCAGGCACGGGTGCTACTACAGCGATTGCAATGCCTAATGCGAAATTTATCAGCGGTGCTGCTTCTGGCGGTTTAGCTGCATTATCAATTGTCGTAGGAGGCTAAACATGGGACACAAAACCGTTACGCTTGATCGTGACTTGCCAGCATTGGGTCTGGCTAAAGGCGCGGTGTTAAGCTTTGATGAAAATATTCGCACGATGGATGATGGTGTAGCGTTTTACATCAGCCAGCTTGCCAATTTAGAAGAGCGCCTCTATGAGGCTAAATACCTCAATATCAACTATATGGATTTAATCCCAGTTGATACCAGTATGCCTGAATGGGTGGATAGTGTTGATTACATCAGCATTGATGCTGCAACCATGGGTAAATTCATTGGTGCTAACGCTGATGATCTGCCTAACGTCGCTGCAAATGCGCACAAATCATCTATTCCTGTAGGTTACGCTGGTAATGCATTCAGCTATAGTCGTGATGAGCTGCAAAAGTCTGTACAGACACGTATGCCGCTTGATGTGACATTGGCGCGCGGTGCACGCCGTGGTGCTGAAGAGCATATCCAGAGCGTTGCTTATTTCGGTGATTCAGGCCGCGGCATGACTGGCTTATTCAATAACCCTAACTTAACGCTGGATAACTCAACGTTAGATTGGAATGATGCAGGCACTACCGCACTTGAGATTCTGGCTGACATTAACGACTTCTTAAAAAGTGTTTGGATCAATTCTTCAAACATTCATGCGGCTAATACACTTGTATTACCGTCAGAACGTTGGAGCAAGCTTGCTACCACTCCGGTCAGCGATGTAAACCCAGATAAAACCATTCTGGCTTTACTTCGTGAACGTAACGTCTACACGGAAATGACAGGTCAACCACTTCGTATCGTGCCACGCCTTCAGTTATCACAAGAGGAACTGGTGAAATACGATCCAACTGTGACTAAAGATCGCATGATGGCGTATGAGTACAACCAAGAAAACTTGGTAATGCATATACCTATGATGTGGCGTCCATTAGCTCCACAGTTAGACGGTCTGAAAATCATGGTGCCTGCTGAATACAAGGTATCTGGTGTTGAGTTCCGTTATCCGTTGTCAGGTGCATATCGCACATTAATCTAATCAGCTTCAGCCCCGTTAATTCGGGGCTATTTTTTTGGAGAAAGATATGCTCGTTAAAAACAATACAGCAAGAATCATCGGTATTAACAGTCAAGGTGAAAAATCAGTCAAAGTTTTACCTGGCGACAATCCCGCCGTTGAAATCACAGCAAAAATGGCAAAGCTTGATTTTGTGAAAGAATTAATCAAACAAGGTCAATTGGTTGTTGTCACGGAAGAAGAATCTGAAGACAAACCTAAAACTGAAAAAGAACAGTTAATCGAAGACATTGAAGCATTAGGTATTGAAGCTAAATCAAGCTGGACTATCAAGCAGTTGAAAGAAGAACTTGAAAAAGCGTTAAGCGTTAGAAGAATCTGAAGACTAATCAAATGGACATCACCTCATCAATTATCGCCTCGTTTCGTGGTGTTCAGCCCGCCTTTGCAGATGATACAAAGTGGCCTGATGCCATTGTAGAAAATGCACTGTATGAGGCTGACTCGGAAACAGGCGGTAGTGGTTGGGGTGGATTTGAAGATGAAGGGCACAACTTCAAGCGGCGTGGCATGTATTACTACGCTGCGCACTGGTTGTCAGTTACCTACCTGACACAAGATGCCAGTGATACAAGCAATATCAGCCCTAATGCCCGTTTAAATGTGTCGCAAAAATCCGTTGGTGATGAATCTATTCAGTACCGGATAACTGCAATGCAGGAAACAGGAGATGACTGGCTTTCACTGACCAACTACGGCGTTCAGTTTTTACGTCTTCGTCGTCGTGCTGGCATGGGTGCGAGAGCAGTCTAGTGACCGTAAAAATAACCGGACTGCAACAAGTCAGGGACGCATTAAAAAAAGAGTTAGACAAGTTTAGTAGTGAGTATGCCTTGATTGGTATTCATGAAGATGCAGGCAATGTTGAGGGTGAAAACTTCACTATGGCAACGCTCGGCGCTACTCAGCATTTTGGCAACGACAGAGTGCCAGCAAGGCCCTTTCTTGATTTAGGCGTTGCGAAAGGTAATCAAGAGTACCTGCATACCATTCAGAAAGGCATTAAAGACGGATTAACCAGCAAACAGATTGTCGAGCGAGTTGGTTTATTGGCTGTCGGTAATGTTAAAGAATATATAACGGATTTAAGAAGCCCGCCTAATGCGCCAAGCACAATTAAGCGTAAAGGCAGCTCTAATCCGCTAATTGATACCGGCGCTATGAGGGCGAGTATCAAGCACATCGTATCGTCTAAAAAGCCAGAGGAATCGTTATGAGCTTAAGTATGTCGGGTCATATCGATGATGTGTTTGAGTCTGGTGAGGTCACGCTGATTTATAGCGCTGGCAGTTATGTTGACGGTATTTGGGAAGAGGGAACACCTGAAACAGAAGTCTATACGGCAGATATTCAGCCTTTAAATGATAAAGAGCTTGGCAATCTGTTAATGGGTGGTCAGCGGATATTGGATTCAAGAAAACTCTATATCAATGACGGAAACCTTGCTCTGCTAAAGCTTGGTAAGGATATGCAGTTTCTTGATGAGGACTGGAAGATTGTCTCTCGTGATGTAAGGGAAAATCGCAATTACGCAAAAATAGTGGTGGTGAGATACGATGACCAATGAAGAGTTATTCACTATCTTACGCCCCCATATATTGGCATTAACGGGCGTTCCTGAATGCATGCTTTATGCACAGAACGCAGACGCGCCACAAGGCGAATATGCCTCAGTAAATCCACGCTATGCCATTGAGGAAAGAGGTCAGGCCAACATCTATCGAAAAGATGTACCGGGCGATCTCGTTGAATCAGATGTAAGACCACAAGCCATGATCACGGTTGCCGTTGAGTTCTTTCGCGGTGAAGCATTAGAGCGTGCTGAACGCTTATTGCAGATGGGAAAAATAGAAACCGTCACATGGGATTTATTCAAACACAAACTATCCATTAGAAACACAAGCGGCGTTCTCAATTTAACGGCGCTGCAATCAAGCAACTTTGAGCAACGTGCGCGTATTGAGCTCTATCTATGGGCAGAACTCAGCACGAAATACACCGTTAACAACATTTTGGGAACGTCCATTGTGGCGGAAAACGAGGATGGCGACACCATCCAAGAAATTGATATAGACATAAGAGGCTAACAAATGGCTTATCCAGCAGACAGAATCATTCAGGTAAATGCGAGAATCAGCCCTGCTGGTTTGGGCTTTGCCAATTTTGCATCAGCTACATTGTTTGCTGATTCGACAGAGATTGGATCGCTAACAAAAGACACATACAAAACCTATTTCGATATTACTGAAGTGGCAGCGGATTACGCTGATACCACTGACACATATAAAGCCGCTGCTAAATGGCTAGGCGGCACACCTAAGATGCGTCAAATTAATATCTGGGTTACCGATCCAGCCGATGCCACATTAACAGCAACACTTAACAAGGCCCGTGATTCATTCTGGTGGTATTGGACGCTTTTCACTGCTGACACATACGCAGATGCGGCAGAGGTGTTATTGGCGGCTGCATGGTGTGAAGAAAATGCAAGTATGTTTGTTGATAATCAAACTGGAACAGCAGTAGCTGCAATTCGTGATCAGAATGATGATACCGATATTGCCACACAATTAACCACACTGGGTTATCGCCATGCTTACACAGCGGCTCATGCTACTGATGCTTACGCAGGAACGGCGCTAGCTAAACATTTTGCAGCCGTCAATTACAGTGGTGAAAACACAACCATTACCGGCGAGTTTAAAAAGTCACCTGGCGTTGCTTCTGAGGACTTAAAAGGCAGTGAAATTGCCGCAATGGAAGCCGACACGAAGAAAGCGACATTTTATGCAACAGTTGAACTGCAAGGCTCATCTGATGTTGGCCGCTGGTTAAACACCATCACGCACAGCACCTACGGCGAATACATTGATGATGTGGTCAACCTTGATGCGTTTATTAATACGTTGACGGTAAGCACATACAACACCATTGCAAATGTCCCAACAAAACTGAGACAAACGCCACGAGGACAGGCAGTAATTCTTGCATCTGTTGAAGATGATTGCCAGAAGTTCATCACTAACGGATACATGGGGCCGCGCATCTATACAGACCCCGATGATGGCATTGAGAAATACACTGTAGGTTATGAAATCCTAACCAAGCCTGAAGATATATTAGTTATATCTGATGAGGATAGAAATATCAGACTATCAGCCCCTATTCGAGTTCGTATATTCCGAGCAGGTGCCATCCATAAATCAATCATCGACCTAAGCGTCTTTTAAGGAAAACTGATATGGCAATAAATAATTTCAGCGTTGAACAGATTGTTGTAACGGTAAATGGTCGAGAAATTACTGATTGGGGCGAGTCTGAGCAGCCAATTAGCGAAGCTCCTATTGATCCAAAAGCAACGTTACGCAGAGGCAAAGGTGGCGGTGCGGTTCGTCTTGATAGGGTGAACCCAGGTCGAGCAGTGACTTTATCATTAAATCCTGGCAGTCCAGACTCAGCCTATATGCAATCGTTATTTAATAGCAATGCGACAATTACTTACACAAGACAAGTTATCGGCACACTTGAAAAAGTTATTGGCACTGAAGGCGTAATTGTAAATGATGGCCCTGTAAATCGTGGCGGTCAGACAATATCTGACGATGAATACATGATCGAACTAAACGCTTGGACTGGCATTAAAGGTGGCGAATAATGTCCGTGGTTGAATCATTCACCGTTGGTAATACCACTTACAACGTGGCGCGTGCATCAGCTGTACAGCAAGATGAAGTGTTGAGCATTTTGACGGCTGCATTAATTCAGCGTCTTGTTGCAGCCGGTGAAAACAATATTGATGCAGATGAATCAGTTTTATTTCCAATGATGATGTCATTGCCATTTCAGGTTAAACAAAAGTTCGATGAGCTTTTAATGTCTCGTATCACAATCAGTGGGCGTGAAGACTTTATCGGTTACAAAGACTTTGACGGCAAGGTCACCGACTACAACCGGCTACGTGCAAAAGTATTGAAGTGGAACCTTGAAGGTTTTTTTACCTACTGGGCAGAAGAAAAAAGCGCCGCAATTCAGGCAATGCAAGAAAGTCAGCAATAAACTGGCACCTGATGCGCCCATGCACAGGCATTCACGGCATCTGTCCACCGTTATGCACATGGGCTGAGCTTAATAATGGCACCTATTCACTTGAGGACGTTGAAATGTTTAATCAGACAATGAATCAAATGATTGCCGATTACAAAGCGTCAGTGGCGAATAAATAGTGAATACAATAAAAAACTTCCTTGTCGGTGTAGGCCTTGATACAAAGGACTTTGATAAAGGCTCTGAGAAAGTTGATAAGGGCTTAGATAGCTTCAGAACAAAGGCGGGATTTGCTGGCGCGGCAATGGTGAGCGCTATGGTCGGCGCTGGTCTTGCTGCTGTTAACGCTGGAAGCAGAATAGATAAACTTAACCTATCAACGTCTGGCATGGATGCATCCACCAAGTTTGTGCATGACTATGGCGGTGCGCTAACCATGCTTGGCGGTGAAGCCAGCGAAGCAGAGCAAGCCTTAAAACGTGTTGAAACAGCTTTAACCAATTTCAGAGTAAAAGGTGACTTTGGTGATTTTCAAAATATCGCCTTAGCTGGTATTGATACCACTGCATTAACACAAGCCAAAGATAGTGAAGAATTTATCAAAATACTGGCTGAGTTAACGCCTGAGCTAAACAAAGACCAGCAACGTATTTTGCAAGAGTCTTTCGGTTTTTCTGATGCGGTCATGCAGTCATTGAGGGGCGGTAGACAGGCTTTAGATCAAAACATTGCACGAGTAGCAGAGTTGACAGGTGATTTTACAAAAGCCACGGAGTCAGCACGAGAATATAACAAACAGATAGCAGAACTTCAGTTAAGAATTGAGGGTATTGGAAACTCTCTGGCAACAAGCATGTTACCAGGCATTAACGGAATATTAGATGCTTTCGGCAATTTTATTGACGACAACAAAAGCTTTATCGAGAGCGCGATAGAAAATCCATCAAATGCCGCTAAGTCAGCCATTATGAGTGGTTATTCAATGCACCCGGGTGTGATGCTTTATGAGTCATATAAAAATGGTTCGCTAGGTAATGCATGGGATGACACAAAATCAAGTGTTGGCGGCTGGTTAGGTGTTGATGATATGCGTCAAGGCGCTGTAGATAGTAATGATGTAAAAACCATCACCCCTGATTTTACGTTTAGAGATACATCGACAGGTGAAGTGACAAAATACACACCACCTGAAATTAAGAACAATTTAGATATTACCCTTGAGTTAGATGGTAGAGCGATTGAGTCAAAAGTAACTAATGTTATTGAAAGACGTGAGCAGGCCACTATCGACGACATGCAATCAACCACGGTCAGATAAATGAGTGTCATTAATTTACTATTTCGGCAGTCACCTAAGCTTGCCGGGTATGAGTTTGATGCTGTTTTAGAAGACACCATTGATGCGAGTATTCAGCTGACACGCTATCCGGTTGAGTCTGGGGCGATGGTTAACGATCACCGAATCATTAACCCGATTAAGTATTACCTGACAGGTGCTGTTAGTAATAACCCTATCAAGCCGATTCTGACTGATTTTGTCGGACTAGCTACAGAGATTGATAGTAACAACCCGTATATTGCGACCATTGCTGGTTTATCTATCGGATTCCTGTCTGGTTCCAATGAGACAAGAGCGTCAAGTGCGCTGCAATTCCTCATTGATTTGATGGTAGTCGGCCTGCCTTTTGATGTAGATACCGTCGATGCAAATCTGGCTAACATGGTGATTACCAGAATTAGCCGGACAAGCAATGCACAGAATGAAAACGGCTTAATCTTTATTGCTGAACTGCAAGAACTGATTACGCTTGATAGATTGCCAGATATTCTGCAACCTTCACAAGTGCAACTTCCCGATGGTGATCCATGTAAAAGCGCGGCGGCGGCTGATGTGAAAAGTGGTCAGCGTGTAGGTTCTGATCCATCAGCAGCGCAAACCACAGCCATTGAACAAGTGCTGCAATATGGCGGGGTGGATATATGATCACCATTCCATTACTGGCCGGCTCAGAAAACGCGCATCAGCAGTTTTCAATGCAGCTTGGTAACAACTACATCGATTTTGTTATTAACTACGTGTCATACCTAGATTTACCTGCATGGACAGTTGATTTATACCGTGATGGCACGCCGCTTGTTTACGGTGCAATGCTTGAGCCGAACGCCAATATTATCGAAGGCTATCAGCTTGGTATTGGTTCACTCGTATTTATCGGTGAAGAGGTCACGCTAGATAATTTAGGTATCGACAACGCTCTAATCTGGACACCGTAATGGCTCAATACTTAAGACGGTGGCAACTTGACATTGACGGTGTTGAGTTTGCAAAGGGTGGTAGCGATAGACAGTTAAGAATTGTTTTTGACGTGATTGTGTCACCTCAAAACACACAGTCATTTGCAGATATCAGGCTGTATAACTTAGCTAAAAGCAATGTGATAAGTAAAGATTCTACCATCACGCTAAGAGCTGGTTTTGAAAACAGTGTTGACCAGATTTTTAGCGGAATCATCACTAACGTACTGCCAGAAAGGGAAGGCGCAAGTACAGCAACAAGAATGCTTTGCAAGTCAGGTTCACCAGCTAATGATAGAGGCTCTGCCAATGCATCATACGGCGCAGGCACAAAGGTTGTTGATGTATTAAAAGACCTGGCCAACTCATGGCCTAGACGCCTTGAGCTTGACGAAACGCAGTTTAATGACAACCCGGTATTTATCAGTGGGTTTATTGCTGATGGTGATATACCCAAGATATTAAACGATCTCGGTTACCAGTTTAATTTTACATGGGTCAATGAGCGCGGAACGCTGGTTATTACCAGGAAAGGCAAAACGCGTAGCACGCCGATATTTGAGGTGAATCAGTACACGGGCATGATTGGCATGCCTGAAGTTAATCGTGGTCCTGATGGCCTTGGTGTCAATGTGAATATGCGGATTAACCCATATATTCGTACAACCAGCCGTATTAACGTTAAGTCAGAGTTCAGTACCTTTAATACGGGCAATATCTTTATTCAACCTTTATCTGGTGACTCGTCGGCAAATGGACTCTATAACGTGCTGGCTATGTCTTACTCAGGTGATAGTCATGGTGATACATGGGACTTGACGATTGACGCTATTAGGCCGGGACAGGCAGCAACACAGACAGCACCAAACATTGATGCTCAGCAATCAACTGGCTCATTAGTTTGGGGCGCGAAAGTATCAAAAGAATTTAGGGCTAAGGTTCGAGAAATTGCTAATAACCTTGGTATGAATGCTGACTGGATCATGTCAGTCATTGCGTTTGAAACGGGTAACTCGTTTGACCCATCGGCGTTTAATAAGTCAGGTGCTACAGGTTTAATTCAGTTCATTCCGTCAACAGCACGCTATTTAGGCACCAGTACAGCAGCCTTATCCAGAATGACAGCGGTACAGCAGCTTGATTATGTTGAACGCTACTATGAGGACTATGCAAGCCGCATTAGAAATATAGGTGATGCTTATATGGCTGTGTTGTGGCCTGCTGGAATTAATCGTGCTGATTCATACGTGCTTTGGCAAAAGGTCGGCAAGTACGCGAGAGAATACGCCCAAAACGCCGGGCTTGATAAAAACGATGATGACACGATTACTCGCGGCGAAGCAGTTGAGCGAGTCAATGACAGCTATAAACAAGGGCTTAAATATCTACGATGAGTAATTCACCTAACACGAATAGCTCATCTGGAATGATTGAGTCCGCCTTTAGAGAATTAATGAAGGGCGTTTATACCTGCGTACCTGGGTATGTTATTTCTTTGATTGATTCAGGCAGTAAGCAGCGTGCACAAATACAAGTAGGTATTGAGCGTGTTGACGTAAATGGTGCTTCGTTTGCACTAAAGCCAATTATTGATGTGCCAGTGCATTTCCCTGGCGGCGATTACTGCATTGAATACGAGATCAATAAAGGCTGTGAAGGGCTGATCATGTTCTCTCAGCGCTGTACCGATGGCTGGAAAAACACAGGTGGTATTGCACAAAACCCAATAGGGCGTATGCATGACTTACAAGATGCCTTTTTTATTCCTGGGTTTCGCAGTGATGGCAATGTGCTTGCTGATTTGCAGAATAACGGTATCAGGCTGAGAAACAAATCAGGCAGTCAGTACGCATGGTTAAAAAACGATGACAGCATTGAGATTGAAAACGGTCTAGGACATATACGCATGGCGGCTGATGGAACAGTCACTATTAATAATGTTGTGATCACACCTGAAGGCCTTATCACTACACCTGAAAACATTGTGTGGGGTAGCGGTTCTATCAGTGGTGAAGATCATGTTCACTCAGGCGTTGATCCAGGTGCAGGAAACTCGGGGCCACCAGTATGACGGTAAGAGCATTAGATGAAAACGGCGATATCGTCACGTATGGCGATATTTTTATATCCGGAAGAGAAGAGATTGCACAAACCTGCGTGACACGGTTAAAGCTGTTCTTGGGTGAGTATTTCCGTGATGTAACAGACGGCACGCCATGGTTTCAGCAGATACTTGGCAAATTCGGAAACTTGAATAATGTCGAGTCACTACTGAGAAACAGGATTGCACGAACACCTGGCGTGGTAAGGCTTCTATCTTTCAATCTTGATTATGACCTGCAAAAAAGAACCATAACTGTATCAAGTTATGTGCTAACAAAATTCGGCGAAACAGAGGTTTTATACAATGGCACAGTTGACAGCTCAGGGTTATAAGTTAAAAACTCAGAACGAGTGGTACGATGAAGAGCGTCAACTTTATTTAGATATTGATGCTGATTGGAACCTCGATCCATCAACGCCAGATGGTTTAAAAATGGCTCATGATGCAGAGGTGTTCTCTGCACTCGATGAAACACTGCAACAAGCCTACAACTCGAAAGACCCAAACAAAGCGCGTGGTAAAGAGTTAGATATTGTCTCTGCACTGACATTCACCACTCGATCACTGGGTACACCTTCAGACGTTGAGCTGTTATTCAGTGGCAATCCAGGCGCAACGGTTTTGTCCGGTGCCATTATTGAATCAGAAACAACGGGTTCAAGATGGGTGATTGATCAGGCTTATACCTTGGATGGTTCAGGGCAGGCCACCGCTACAGCAACCTGTACCGTTATCGGTCAGACTCAAGCTGATGCTGGAACGTTGACTAAAATAATTACTACCATGTCAGGGGTGGTGAGCGTTACCAATCCTTCACCAGCAACACCAGGCACAACAAAAGAAAGAGACGCATCTCTACGACTAAAGCGTAAAGCTTCAGTGGCTAGACCTGGATCAAATCAGGTTGGTTCAACATATGGAGAGCTTTACTCGGTAGAAGGTGTAAGGCGCGTTAGGGTTTACGAAAACTTTACTGGTTCTGCAACTGTTGATCCGGTTTTTAATCCACACGGTTTACCTGCACATTCAATGGCCGTCATCGTAGATGGTGGTGATGATTATGATGTCGCTTATGCTATTTATTTAAAGAAAAACCCTGGACCACAATTAGTTGATGTTGGTGATGATGTAACTGTCATCGTCACGGACGAAGAATATCTAACAAACACACAGCCAATTCTTTTC
The DNA here is from genome assembly GCF_002341285.1 of Methylophaga sp. UBA2513. NCBI lineage: Bacteria > Pseudomonadati > Pseudomonadota > Gammaproteobacteria > Thiotrichales > Piscirickettsiaceae > Methylophaga > Methylophaga sp. UBA2513. The sequence goes on from NZ_DDNT01000018.1 coordinate 84,227, forward strand.
AATCGACCAACTTATGTCGATATGGTGATCGCAATTGAGCTGACTGATGACAATGACGAATTACCGGAAGACATTGAAAACCTAATACAAGAAGCCTTTCTTGAGTTTGCTAACGGGTCAATGACTTCTCCCTCATGCGGGTTTAGAAATAGAGGTTTTGAAATAGGCGAGTCAGTGCCTTATAGCAGTCTTTATACACCAATAAATCATGTTATTGAGCCTTACGGCAACGCCTATGTATCGGCGCTTACAGTTAATGGCGCAACAACCAATCAGGCGATTGCATATAACGAGCTAAGCCGTTGGACTGAATCAAACATCACCGTGACGATTGCCTAATGAATCTGCCAGATAGGATTTACAGTCAGTATCGGACTAAGCCGAAGCTAGTCGATTGGATGAATATTGCCCGTAAACTAGGCGGTGATATAGAAGCTGCGGCTGAAGCGGTTAGGTATTCATACGATATTGATACGGCGGCAGGTGAACAGCTTGACATCATTGCAAGAATCGTCGTTATTGACCGTGGGTTTATTGCCAACATTCCGCTTGATCAAGTAAGGGCTGACGCAGTTGAATCAACGCAAGCAAGGGCTGGTGATGGTTCAAGAGCATCAGCCAAAACCGCTGCATCTGATTCTACTATGTCAGATGGTCTACTTCGCATTGCAATTAAAGCCAAAATAGCGAAAAACAATGGTGATGCAACCATCCGAAGCATATTAAAACAGATGATGATCATAGCTCCAAATATCGAATACATCTCTGTTTTCGATAATCAGGATATGACATTCGGTATTGAGTTTTCTGGTGATATCGACCCACTAACAAGATGGGCACTTTTTAATTCAGACTTAATTCAAAGGCCGCAAGGCGTTCAATTTTTAGGTATCACAGAAAAATCAGATTTTTATAGGGCTGCCCCAACTGCTGATGCAGTAAGAGCTGGGCAAGAAGATATCAGAGCAAGAAGATATAGGGGCGAATAATGACAATAAATGTCAAAACAACATATCCAGACAATGCTGATGCTGCATCTTTAGATTATATAACAGGCAGCTTCAGGAATGACTCAACGCCATCATCTGAGGATGGTACACCTTTAGAAGTGGCATGGATGAATGACTTTTTAGGTAGTCGTGATGCTATTTTAGCCGAAGGTGGCGTGACACCGAGCGGAGTTCCAGATACTGCGCAAGAATCAGATGTTTTGGATGCTTTAAAGCAGATCATTGCTGACAATACACCTGATCAATCAACTCCGATTGTGTCCGGATTAGTCGTTACAAATAATGTTACAGATTTAGAACATGACATTGATATTAGTGCTGGTAGGTATGGTTCAAATATCCTAGCAGCAGGTATGACAAAGCGACTGGACGCTACATTTTCCGCAGGAACAGGTAACGGTGGCATGGTTGGAACCCTTCCAGCGTCAGGGGTTGTATATATATTTTTCATTAGAAAAGATTCAGACGGTTCGCTAGATGTCTATGCTGAGACTACGAATGGAGCAACACCTCCTAGCGGTTGGTCGATTATAAAATGCATAGCGATTAGACCAACTGACGCAGATGGAAACCTGATAAACGTTAGCGTTATCGGTAATGGAAGCATGCTTTCCATATCACCAGTTGCTCTAGTTGCTGATATTTCAGCAACAAATCCTAGTACAACAAGAACGCTTTACCCTGTATCTGGTGTCTTAAGCTGCCCTCCAAATGTGAGAGCTAAGCTGCTTGTTTCGTATGAGTCACTTCCATCTGGTCAGGCTACAGCAGTTCTTATAACAAGTGTAAATCAATCAGATGTCGACCCAGATATAACCACCATGCATACGCTTAGCGCGTCATCACAATCTACCCGTTCAGCTGCCGAAATAGATGTTTACATCGGATCCTCAAGACAAATATATGCGAGAAGAACTGCAGAAAATGGGCAGAACCTAAAAGTCATTGTCACGGGCTGGATTGAGGATAGAAGCTAATGTTTGTTCATAGACTGAACGGTGAGATTATTGGTTCAGGGGCAAATCCACAAACAGATAGAGCGCCTGAGATTGCTGATGAGAATAACGCCGCATGGATGATTTTTAAAAAAAAATTAGATAATCATTCAACGCTATCAAAGTTAAAAGCCATCGACTATTTCATCGATACGAACCAGTTCGATGCTTTCATGGCTTTCATTGAAGCTGACAAGAAGCGCGAACAAAGATGGAACGCTGCTCAAAATCTGGGTATTGACGATCCAATGATGGATGACTATTGCAGTGAGTTTAATGTGTCAGACCAACAACTTCAGGGTTTATTCAATGCGCTCAATACTTAGCAAGATTAGGTCTTTTGCCAGTGTTCGCTTTTTCAATGCATTGACTCTAGTGAGCCAAGCCGCGAACGGATTACTTTTAGGCGGCAATCCTGACGAGTCCATAAGTGCCAGATGCTTCCGTCAAGGAAAGCTAGACGCAGATGCAGGATGGTATAGAGCAATGAAAATGGTTGATACCTTGTTCTGGCTTTTTCAAAAAGACCACTGCCATAAAGCATGGCTCACTGATTATAACCATGCACTAAAAATAGTCCGTCAATACTAACCGAAACAACTACCCGAAACACAGACCGCGAAAGCGGTTTTTTTACGTCTATTAGATGGAGATAAGAATGTCTACCTCAATTACATATGAAGTAATACCCGCTGATGGTTGGGTAGAAATATCCGCGGCTGACGGTCTTGAAGGTCTAGTTTGCAATGACGGAGATACCTGCCGTTATGCAGAGACAGCATCAACAGAGCCCGGCGAAACTATCAAGGGAACAGTATTAAAACGCTCAGAAGAATTCCCAAAGCTTTCAACTAAAAAAGCATGGATTAAATGTGACATTGGTAAGGCTGCAATTACATTTACTGAGTGGGAAGCTCCAGCAGCATAAATCCAATGACCAACCAAAACCAAGACCGCCTAAAGGCGGTTTTTTTATGCCTGGAGAAAATGCATGCTGAATAAAAAGGTGCTTGCTGCGATTATTAGTTTGAGGATGCGTGGCGGCTCAAGTGTGGTGGGTGAAGGCACGCTAATCTCTCAACCAGCAGACTATCGCGGTATAGCCAATACTGAGGCACAAAACTTAGGTTCTGTGGTTGCAGGCTTTGAGGTTGTGCCTACTGTAGACATTCTTCCTAAGCATTTAGTAGTTAAGATTGTTCCAGGCAACATTCTAAGCGCAGCAAGTAGAAAACTGAGTACAAGAGCTGTTAACGAATTCACAGACTTTGATATTCGCATCAAGGTTTCATATCGGAACGGTGACCCGGTTCCAGACTGGTTTGGCATTATTAATCCTGTTACAGAAGAAGCGCATAACCTCTTAACGGATAGTTCTGAGGGCACGCTGCATGCCATGATTCCTGTGGCTGGTGACTTTAATGTCACGGTTGAGGTTATGTCACCAAGCGGTATTGATGGTCAAGTAAGGTTTGCTTCTCTGACTAAAGAATTGAATCCCATCACTGAAAGCACGTTACCTATTCGCTTTTACGATCAGGATGATGGTGACGCAGGTAATGATGGCCTTGACCCTTGGGGGGTTAGCCTTACAACGGCAGCCTATACCGACTCAACTCAAATCGTAGAGCAAACAGGGGCTTTCACATCAGTTGATACCGATGCAGCAACGGCTGATATCTGCCCGATTTATCACTACAACTTTATTTATTTATCTGGCGCTACAGAGGGTGGTTTCCCTGCTGGTTTATATCGTTTCACCAAGGTTAATGATAACCAGATTCAACTTGCCGAGGCGCTTGGTGCTGATTATACAAATGTTACCAGCTCTACTGGGCCGAAGCAGACAATCACTGGTGGAGCGTTTGATAATCTTGGTGGTGAGACTTATTACCTATCAGGGAATTATACAAGAAGTTATGCGATTAATTTTAGCTCTACCGGATATCACCTGATCGGGTATAAAAATAGACCAGTCATAACTAATGATTCACCTAGTCGTGTAATTTCATACGGTTTTGGGGGTGGAGGTAGCCTTTCTGGATTTAATTTCTTTGGAAACTTAATAATTGATGGAGAGAGGACTAGTGCATGCGTAGCACAGTCTATGTCATCTAGCGGGGCTGGTACATTCAGAAACCTAGTTCATCGGGTTGATTTCATTAACTCGGTTAGCGCCGGCTCTAGTGTGGACATGCTAACAACTGACACAGGGGAGTGGACGCGAACATTGACTATGCTCCAGTGCAAATTTCAGCAATTAATATCTGATAGGTTTGAGCACACAAGCGCAGGCAATTTAGCTGGAACCATAAACTTTCAAGTATCAGCAACAATAGACCCTTCTACTCCGGCTACTGGCTACCTTTGGTATCTGGATGCTACAGGTCGAATACTATCTGATGACGACACAGTTAGACATAGAATCCCATACCTAAGCTGGTCTGGCGATACTTTTGTTTTGGATTCTGCTACAACAAGAGATTGTCCTGCTGGTGCTTATGTGGTTACTGGTGGGCCAGAGCTATACTCATACCAAGTCGTTCATGATGTGAGAAACAGAGATAGTGATTTTGGTGTTGTAGCCTGTGATTTTGAAACAGATTGCAAGGATGACACTAAAGATCATCATTTATACCCAACAGGTTACCTTGATAACTTGCTCGTTACTCTAAACAACTTCGGTAAAGGTATGGGTGTTTCTTATGCTGTTAATGGTAATTTAAAGTCTCAAATAGAAGATCTGACGCATTACAACATAGCCTTTACAAACAATAAGCTATCCAAGTACATGCGAATGGGCGTTGACTGCTCTATCACAAATACATATTCATACCCTGTTGAGTACGCGGAAGGACTGTTGCTTGCTGACAATTATTCAAATGTTATGCACTGTCTGTATTATGGCAGTAACGCAAGGACTATTCGTTTTGCCAGAAACAGTGATATAGATACTGCTGGATTGCACAACGAGTACACAAATTGGGCGACTGTAGTTTTGGCTACAGCAGCGGCAACAGACAGTGCTGAATTTCATATTACTGCTGACGGCAATGTAGTCACAGATAGGCAGTTCATCAAAGCTGATGACGGTCAAACGCAGTTTGATGTTGTAGATAATGACGCTCAGATTGATTTTGACGGTGTCACTATGCGAATTGACTCAACAGCTTACGCTGATGGGGTTATTGACCGCAACAATCTGTACGCACCTGCGAACGCTGCTGGTTATATCGCTCTCATTGACGGTGCTGGTTATAACATAACAGAGTTCAATACAGAGGTAAGCGGCACAAATACATCAGAAGCGTCAGGGCCTACTTTAACAGAAGTCTTTGTCGGTGATTTTGTTGCACCCGATCTCGCAGACGTTGCAGACCTCACTGGATGGTCTGCTCTTGAAGAAGTATCCAGCATCGCTCTTGAGATAGACTCAAATCAAGTTTATAACCGTGGTGACATCAGCCGCCGCTCTAACTTTGCCGAAGCGGTTATTACTGATGATCACCATGCAACCGTAACAGCAATAACAACTGGAGCATCCACCCGAGTTTATGTATTAACTAGGGTTAACCCTGCACTCATAGGATATGAGGTTAGCCAGTTCTATGCGATGGAATTTGATATAAACACAACCGCGGGAACAGCATCTGTGCAAGCATTTCGTGTTAATGGAGCAACTGAAACCCCTCTCGGTTCTGCTGCGAATCTAACTGGCTTAACTGGCACAAACATATTACAGATGAGAGCTATTGGCACAACATTGGAGATGTATGTGAATGGTGACTTAGCAGCCACAACTACAGATGCTACCTATACAACAGGTAAAACAGGCATGAGGATAATACAGCTTCCTAGTACAACAGCCCGTATCTCTGCCTTTTCGTGCGGCAACATTACCTAAATTAAACAATGCTCATTAAGACCCGCTTCGGCGGGTTTTTTATTGCCTGGAGAAATGGATGAAAAAGCGAATCATAGCCGGTGTTATCGGTGGGCTTGTTCTAGCAAGTCAGCCATTGATGGATTTTCTCAGCAAATGGGAAGGTGGTAGCGGTGGTATGACTGTTTACGCTGACAATCTAGCAAATGGACTACCTACAACCTGCCATGGAATAACAAAGTACGTGACTGATGAGCCTGTGATTGTGGGTGAGTATTGGTCACAGGAAAAATGCGATCGCGTTATGAGCGTATCACTTGGCAGGGTACAAACAAAATTACTTGATTGCCTTGGCTTTCTGCCACCACAAACTGTTTTTGATGGGCTATCAAGTCTTGCTTGGAATGTGGGCTATGTTAAAGCGTGTAATAGTCAGTCAGCTAAATATGCAAGGCAAGGTAAATACAAGAAAGCGTGTGATTTACTGGCAACGACATTCTCAGGCAAACCAAACTGGTCATATGCAAGTGGTCAGTTTATTCAAGGCTTATATAACCGAAGACAAGATAACCGAGATAATCTCTGTTTAGCAGGACAGTATCAATGAATCCCCTTAAGCCGTACATTTTGATTGGCTTGTTTTTCTCTGGGTTAAGCATTGGTGTCGGCACGGGTTGGTGGATTAACGGATTGATTAAAAATGCTGAAATATCAAACCTAAAAACAGCACACAGCAACGAGTTAAAATCCATATCTGAAGAAGCACTAAACACACAGCAATCATTACAAGCCGAACTCGACGCTAACGAAAAGCTATGGGCCACTGCTGAAGCCATCCAATACAGGAAACTACGTGATGCAGAAAATGAAATTAATCAGCTTCGTGATGATGTTGCTGCTGGGCGTAAGCGCCTGCTCATCAATGCAACCTGTCCAGCCGGTAGCGACAACGTGCCCGAAACCAGCTCCGATACCAGCATGGGCGAAAGAGCCGCCCCCAGACTTACTAAAGACGCTGAACGGTATTATTACACCCTCGTCGAGCAAATAGTAACTATGACAGCCCAGCTTCGGTATTATCAGGCAAGGTGCGAGTAACCAATCAGTTACTCGCTTGCCAGGCTATATTAATAGCCCCTCAGCCCACTAGATAGCTGTTCCGATTCTTTTAACAGGATCTCAATTAACTTTTTCATTTCTTCGTTTTTTGAGTTATCCGCTAACTCCCTCAACTCATTAACTGTTTCCTTTGAAAGCATATCCAATCTCCTTATTTTGACGAAAAAAATACTTTCGCCACGATTTAAAATAACTTTATCAAACAAATAGATAAAATTCTCTTTTTTCACACTTGGCGAAAGTGGATTGTTTGCTAACTATCTAATTTTGCGTGAATATTTGGCGGCCTTCTAAGCCGAGGGTAGCAGGTTCGAGTCCTGCCGGGCGTACCAACACTTATCTATAGCAGACAATTCAGCGGAAGTGCTCACTCACTTTACTTTCGCCATGCATCGGCCTACCGATTTATTTATTGTGTATCTCAGAACAAATTGATCATGTGAAGCTTCAGTATCTTACGATAGTTCAATTCTGCCAAGAAAATCTGGGTTGTGATTTTGCCAACCAATTGAGCACATTTGATGCCGGGTTTGACCTTCCCTTGAATTATACGCCGCCTCTTGAACATCCCAGGCGAGCCGCATAATATATCTAAATCTCCTCTTTGCCCATTATCGGGCTTATTTGAAGTGTCCGCAAAGTCAGGTTAGAACCCGGATTTGGTGCTCTGAGTTGCGCGTCTGTGGATGTTTTTTGTTCGTCATAGCGCTTCCTTTCTAGCAATATCAATTAGTTACACATAGAAAAATCTATAAACAATCCATGGAATACGATGATATTCCATGAAACCTCATGACACACGCTGTGTGCCCTAAGGTGTTGATATTGCTATTTACTACACTGTGAAACGTTGTGATGTCTGCATCACAATTTGGGACTAAAAAACTCATCTAGGGAGTCCCATCATCCACATGGCATGAATTTTTGGAAGGGTGAAAGGCCAGACTAAATAAATCTTGCAATTAGTTAGCTAACTAACTATAGTGGGAAACATGTTGGAGCTTAAAGATTTACCAGACGCGGACATCCTTAAGAAATTTGCTGATCGGTATCCCGAAGTAGATATTGATAGGGTCATGCAGTTTCTAACATTCTTGCGTGTTGGCACAGATCTCTCAAACGGCCTAGACCGCTACCTAGAGGCGCATGCTTTATTGCAAGGACGATGGTGGGTACTGGTGCTATTGATGCGAGAAGATGATGGGTGTTCTAGCCCATCCAAGCTGGCAGGAAAAGCCGGTGTCAGTCGCGCCACTATGACTGGACTCCTAAATAGTCTGCAACGTGACAAATTAGTCACCAAAATGGTCTCGCATGAGGACCGCAGACAAACACTGATCAAACTTACTACAAAAGGTCAGGCGAAACTTGATGAAGTGATGCCCGAATACTACCGGCGAGTCAACCAACTGATGTCAGTCTTGACAGAGGCGGAGAGCAAGACGCTTATGCAGATCCTGGCAAAATTGAACCAGCAGCCTGTGTTTTTATGAGTACTTTTTTATATATTTAATTAGCATCCTAACCAACCAGGAGGTTACCAATGAAAGAATCGAGAAAGAGTTCAAGAGAAATTGTCAAGAGTGCCAATCAACAGTGGAATCAGGCGCTTAACCAAGGTGAGCTGGAAAGTCTGATTGATTTATATGGTGATTCGGCGACCGTCTCGCCAGGCGATGGCACCTTGCTTGAGGGCCATGATGAGATAAGAAAATTATTCTCAGGCTTTATCGAGGGTGGTGTGCACAATCATCAGATTGAAACAGTGAAAATTATTGATGCTGAGAGGCAAATTACCCAAGTAGGTTATTGGAAAGCTGAAGGCGTTAATGCCGATTCACAACCAATCGAGTTTGGTGGAGTGTTAGTTACTGTTCTGGAACAAAATGATGAGGGTGAATGGCAGCTGCAGTCTCATGTTTGGAATGT
>NZ_DDNT01000022.1:0-116144 GCF_002341285.1 Methylophaga sp. UBA2513
AGGCAAAATCCCTAGGACCCCATGGACGCATACATCGCTGACATCGCCCCCGCCTATCCCGCTGGTTAAACCAGCAATACAAACCGATGCTGTACCAAGCTTAGGCGATGCGGCTGATGATCCAGCTATCTGGGTCAACAAAGCCAACCCGGAACAAAGTCTGGTATTAGGTACGGATAAACAAGGCGGTTTAGTTGTTTATGATTTAAAAGGCAAAACCCAGCAATTTTTGCCTGTTGGACGACTGAATAATGTCGATGTCCGTCATGGTTTTCATTTCAATGGTAAACAGATTGATTTAGCGGTTGCCAGCAATCGTGATCATAACTCACTGCATGTGTTTGCCATCGATCCAGCAAGTCGTCTTGTCACTGAAATGGGTGAAGTTAGCACCACGGCACAGGATATTTATGGCCTGTGTATGTATAAAAATAAACAAGGTGATATCTACACCATTGTGAATGATAAAGACGGCCGCTTTTTCCAATATCAGATGCAGGACAAACAAGGCAAGATTGCCGGTGAACTGGTCCGTGAATTTAAAGTTGCCACGCAACCTGAAGGCTGTGTGGCCGATGATAAACATGATCGTTTATTTATTGGTGAAGAAAACAGAGCAGTCTGGACACTTGATGCCCGTGCCGATCAATCTACGGTGATGACTCAGGTCATGCCTGTCGGTGAACATCTGAAAGACGATATCGAAGGGATCAGTTTGTATCAGAACGACAAACAGGATTATCTAGTGATATCCAGTCAGGGCAATGATAGCTATGTTGTGCTTGATGCTCTGCCACCCTTCACTTATCGCGGTGTATTTCGTATTGGCTTTAATACAGCATCCGGCATTGATGGTGTTTCAGAAACAGATGGTCTGGATGTCAGTAGCGTCAATTTTGGCCAACCATGGCAGCAAGGCATGTTAGTTGTTCAGGATGGACGCAATCGCATGCCATTGGAAAATCAAAACTTCAAATATGTGCCCTGGTCAGAGATTGCTGATCAACTCGGCCTGTCTAAACTGAGCAAATAAGGAGTCAATCATGGAAACTGCAATGCATGAAATGACTATTTGGGGTCTGGTCAGTGATGCCAGCGTTTTAGTGAAAATTGTGATGCTGATTTTAGTACTGGCATCGATGGTAAGCTGGTATCTGATCCTGTGGCGTTCAAATGTATTAAGTCGTCTGGAGAAACAAAATAAGCTGTTTCAGCAGCAATTCAGACAAACGGCGGATATGACGTCATTACCTGAAGCAACAACAAAAGCGACTTTACACAAAGCGATTCCAGCCATATTTCAGGCTGGCTGGCAGGAGTATGAGAAATATCAGCATATCGCCACTATGCCGCAGGATGAAAAGGTAGAAAATGTAGAACGTGCCATGCTGGTGAATATTGGCGAGCAGGAAGCCGAACTTGAAAAAGGTCTTTCTTACCTGGCTACCATTGGTTCAGTCAGCCCCTACATCGGCTTGTTCGGTACGGTCTGGGGCATTATGAACTCGTTTATTGGCCTGTCCCAGGTTGAACAAGCGACATTAAACACCGTGGCCCCGGGTATTGCTGAAGCCCTGATTGCCACCGCTATCGGCTTATTTGCAGCGATCCCGGCAGTGGTTGCTTATAACCAGCTGAGTAAACGCGCCGGGGCTATCAGTACGCTTTATTATCATTTTGGTAATGAGTTCATCACCCGATTACAGCGAGTGATGCACAGAGCACCATTGGCAAAGGCTGCGTGAGGTCGTCATGCTAAGAAAACCGGTTGCTAAACATGCCTTGAAGGCAGAAATGAATGTGGTGCCTTATATCGATGTGATGCTGGTGTTGTTAGTGATTTTTATGGTCACAGCTCCGCTACTGGTACAAGGCGTTAAACTTGAATTACCTAAGGTTGCAGCGGAAGCGTTACCCACTGATAGTCAGAAAACGATTCTGACTTTATCGGTGGTTGCTGATGGCAGTTATTACTGGAATGTGGGTTCAGAAGTCGATATTCAATCCCGCTCAGATCAAGCAGTCAGCTTGGATGACATGGTCGAAAAAATAGAGCAGATTAAACAGCAGAATGACAAGCTGCTATTTTTTATCCGTGGTGATAAAGCCACGGATTACGCTTCAGTTGTAAAAGCGATTGCCGCATTACAGCAAGTGGGTATCGATGATGTGGGCCTGATTACGGAGTCGCCCGATGCCTGAGTTAGCTATGCGTGATCCACTTTATCTAAGTAAACCGTTTACTGCCTCTGAGATAAACAAATCTGCATTAATTGAAGTAGGTTTGTTTCATATTGCCATTGCCGCATTATTATTTCACTCATGGACACCGGTGACTCAGCATGAACCGGTCGTTAAAACAGTGAATATCCGCATGGTCGAACTTCCTCAGCCGGTAAAAAAAGCCGTGTTCGAAGAGGTAAAGCCGGTGGTTATACCTGAACCTGTTATCGAGCCAAAAGTTAAACCTAAACAAAGTATTGTTGAAAATGAACTGGCCTTTAAACGCGTTGAAAACCCCATAGCCAAACCGATAGAAAAACCCGCACCAAAAACACCTGTAAAAAAGAAAATAGAAAAGCAAATAAAACCACTTAAAGACAAGCCGGTTCCGCCTGTCAGCCAACCGACAAAGCAAGAAAAACCTGCAGAAAAGTTGCCTGACAGCCCAGTACTGACAAGTAGTAATAAGCAAAATGTGCCACAAAAAACACAAAGTAATCCATCCGAGCTAGCAACTGAAACATTTTCTGTGGAACACTATAAACCGATTGAAAAACAGGTACCGGACTATCCCAGAACTGCTTTGCGTAAAGGTCTGGAAGGTGATTGCACTGTTCGATATACCGTAAACAAACAAGGCCGTGTAGAGTCTCCCGAGGTATTGGCTGACTGTCATCCGATGTTTGAACGGCCATCATTAGCTGCTGCCAAAACCTTTCGTTACGCGCCTCGTATGGTTAACGGAAAAGCGGTACCTGTACCGAATGTTCGTAACACCTTTGAATACCGTATTCATTAAAAGAAGATAACTCGCCATGACACAGCCGACACACTCAGATTTTCATCAACGCCTGGCATCTTATGATGATGAGATTATTAACAGCACCGAGCAAAAAAGCCTGGATAAAATGGCGTTATCACGCCGTGATGTTTTAAAAGGCAGTTTAAATGCCGCCGTTATAGGCTTTCTAGGACTGAGCATGGGTAGTCGTTTTGCCTTTGCCGGTGAAAATGCCATCCCCCCAGCCCCATATATTGGTTTTCAGCCTATTCAGCCACGTACCGATCCCTTATTTGATGAAGTCGTGGTCGCGGATGGCTATCAGGCAAAAGCCTTCTTCTCCTGGGGTGATCCGGTGGAAACAGGAGCAACAAAATGGAAAGCCGATGCCAGTAATACCTGGCAGGAACAGCTGAAACAGGCTGGTGATAACCATGATGGCATGCACTTTTTTGCCTTTCCCGACAACAATAATCGTGGCTTGATGGTGATCAATCATGAATACATTAATCCCACCATCCATACCGATGGATTGATTTATGATGGCAATGGCAAACGTTTGCCCGACGATGTCAAAAAAGAACAAGCGGCTCACGGTGTCAGTGTCATTGAAGTGAAAAAAGACAGTCACGGTGAATGGCAACGCGTTTACCCCTCACTCTATAACCGCCGTATCTCAACATTAACACCGATGCAGGCCAGCGGTCCCTTAGCCGGTCATGACCTATTCAAAACAGTCGCTGATCCTGATGGCAATGAAATTATCGGCACCTTGAATAATTGCTCGAATGGTTTCACTCCGTGGGGTACCTATCTGGCCTGTGAAGAAAATTGGCATAACTATTTCTTCAATCACGACAAAACAGATTACCAGTCTCGTGTCTCTCATCACCGTTATGGCATTTCTAATGACAAAAACGACAATTATTATGGCTGGAGCACGATTGATGCGCGTTTTGATGCAACACCGGATGCTTCACTGCCCCATCAGGGTTACGTCAACGAGCCTAATCGTTTTGGTTGGGTCGTCGAAATTGATCCTTTTGATCCGCAAAGCAAACCCATTAAACGCACAGCCTTTGGTCGTTTCTGCCGCGAGTGTGTAGCACCTTCACTGGCAGATAATGGTCAGTTGGCGTTTTACTCTGGTGACGATACTCGTGGTGAATATGTCTATAAATTCGTACCGTCTCAACGCTTTGATAAAACCCAGATGCACAATAATAAAGACATATTGGATGAAGGCACATTGTATGTGGGGCGTTTTAACGATGATGGCACGGGTCGTTGGTTACCATTGGTACATGGTAATGAAGGGCTAACAGCAGAAAATGGTTTCCCCAGCCAGGCTGAAGTTTTAGTTAATGCTCGGGCTGCGGCTGATCTATTAGGTGCAACACCCATGGACCGTCCGGAATGGGCCACAGTGAATCCGCACAATTTGGATGTTTATGTGTCACTGACCAACAACAATAAACGCGGCAAAGAATTTGCTGTTAATGCCGCCAACCCACGTCCTGATAATCGTCATGGTCAGATAATCAAAATCATGGAGGAGCAAGCCAATCCGGCAGCTACCTCATTCAACTGGTCATTATTCGTTATTGCAGGTGAGAAGCCAGACGCCACTGATGCTGAAGGTCACAAAGTAGCCGATCATTTAGTCGGTAATATTCAAGGAGATATTTTCTCCTCACCTGATGGTTTAGGCTTTGATCAGGATGGCCGTTTGTGGATTATGACTGACTATGATGACGACGATCCGTTCATGGCAAACATGGGCTGTAATCAGGTGTTATGTGCCAACCCGCAAACGCAGGAAATCAAACGCTTTTTAGTTGGACCGAGAGGCTGTGAACTGACCGGGATTACCTGGAGTCCTGATTACAAAGCGATGTGGGTTAATATCCAGCATCCAGGATTAAGCTACCCGGCTTCTGATGGTAAAACACGCCCACGCTCAACAACGGTGCTGATTACTAAAAATGATGGTGGTGTTATCGGCAGCTAAACGTCCATTTCTGGAACGTTGTGGATGTGACTGAGTCACTATAGATACACAGGTAAGTTACCCCGTGTTTATTACTGGGATGACTAAAACGATAGCATTTAATTTACGTAGAAACACACATAAAGGCTGTAGTATTAGGCAAGTGGTTTCTCATCGTTCCGTCTATAGTATTTTCACCTCTAATTCTTTTATCTAAGGGAGTTACATCTATGAAAACTGTTGGTTACGCAGCTCATTCCTCCGATACCCCGCTCGCCCCATATCACTTTGAACGTAGAGAATTACGCGATAATGATGTAGCAATGGAAATCCTCTATTGCGGTGTGTGTCACTCCGATTTACACGTTGCCAGAAATGATTGGGGTGGGTCTTCATACCCTGTTGTGCCAGGTCATGAAATAGTCGGCCGTGTGACTGCCGTTGGCAGCAATGTCAGCAAATATAACGTCGGTGATCATGTCGCTGTTGGCTGTATGGTCGATAGCTGTCAGGAATGTGATGAATGCCATAACGACCATGAACAATACTGTCGTAATACTTTTACACTGACATATGGTTCACCAGACCGTATTACTAATGATATGACACAAGGTGGTTACTCCAAACACATCGTTGTTCGTGAAGAATTTGTATTACGCCTGCCAGAAAATCTGGATCTGGCTAAAGCCGCGCCATTATTATGTGCAGGTATCACTACTTATTCACCTTTGAGAGAATGGAATGTCGGACCTGGTAGCCGTGTAGGTGTCGTTGGCATGGGCGGTTTAGGTCATATGGCCATTAAACTCGCTGTTGGTTTAGGTGCTGATGTGACAGTCATCAGTACATCACCGAAAAAAGAAGCCGATGCGCAAGAACTGGGCGCTCATAACTTCTTGGTATCTAAAGATGAAGACGCAATGGCGGCTGCCGCTTCCAGTTTTGATCTGATTATCGATACCGTGCCAGTAAATCATGATCTTAATCCTTACATCCCACTATTAGATAATGATGCCACTCTGGTTATGGTCGGTCAGATTGGTCCTATTGAAGGGCCAAACACAGCGCCGATGGTTTTCGGTCGCCGCCGCATTGCGGGCTCATTAATTGGTGGTATCAAAGAAACTCAGGAAATGCTGGATTTCTGTGGTCGAATGAACATTCTGCCTGAATGTGAAATGATCAAAATGGATGAAATTAATACCGCCTTTGAGCGAATGGAACGTTCTGATGTGCGTTACCGTTTTGTCATCGATATGGCATCATTAACGGCCTAATCCTATACGGGCAGTCAGTTTCTGGCTGCCCTTTTCCTTGTTTAGATAGACCTGATGAATACAAAACCTTTGGCTGAATTACTTAGCCGTTATGCTCCACACGATGGCTTGTTTGATTTACCTATCGCAGGTGTCCGCGTTTTTCGTGTATCTAAAATTGACGAAGTCGCTGTTCGTGGTAATAGCCAGCCCGGTATCTGCATTATTGCTCAAGGCGCTAAACGCGCCATTATCGGAAGTGATGTTTACGAGTATGACGATTCCAGAATGGCTGTTTATTCAACGGAGGTGCCGGTCTCAGCCAAGATTATTCAGGCCAGTGAAGATGAACCCTACTTGTGTTTGATTATCGATATGGATCAGCAAAAGCTGGCCGAAACGGCACTAAAGGTGTTTCCCTACGGTTTGCCTAAAACCGCACACACCAAACCGATTTTTATTGGTCAGGCTAATCCGCATATTATCGAAGCAGCTACCCGTTTAATTGGTTTATCAGCTCAAACAGAAGTATCAACCTTGCTGGTTCCGTTAGTGATGGAAGAAATTTATATCCGCCTGTTACAAAGTCATATCGGCAAACTGGTCGTGCAGATTGCGACTACAGGTTCCCATCTGCAAAAAGTCTCGGCTGCCATTTCCTGGTTGCAGGAAAACTTTACTGAACCGATGAAAGTCGATGAACTGGCTGAGCGCGTGAATATGAGCATATCGTCATTCCATCATCACTTTAAGGCAATAACGTCGATGAGCCCATTACAGTTTCAGAAAGAGTTACGTCTGTATGAGGCAAAACATCTGATGCTGTCAAAAATGATGGATGTCAGCACCGCTTGTATGCACGTAGGTTATTCCAGCGTGTCACAATTTAGTCGGGAATACAGCCGCTTTTTTGGTCAGCCGCCCAGTAAAGATATTCAACTTCACTCGATGGCTGTCTGAAATAACACAAGCTATAGCTGTAGAGTAAAAAGGCGGAAAGCACTCACAAGTGGACGACATAAATTTAGAATAAAAAATTGAATGTACTTTTGTGAGTGCTCTCCATTGCGAGCGATTGAGTTTAGATAAAATTAACTTAACTCACAACATGTGATCCGCTGCTATTTTGAATTAATGCACAAAATAAAGGCTATTTGCAAAACAGGGTTGGAAATCATGTCTTATAACTCCCAATTTATAATTCATCACACTTGATGTTCAGGTTGGAATTGAGGTCAGAAAACTATTCAACGGGATAACATGGTTGGTTGGAACTCTGTCTCGGTTGGCTTAAATTCGATGTCCAGACGTGATGAGAAACTAGTCAATATGAAAATATGTTAGTACACGGCCTGAGTTGGATTATTAAGAGCTAAATCCAGACTGAGTAACGTTAAAATGAGATTTGTCTGTATGACCCAACGTTTCATTAGCCGATGCGTTAGTGTACGTCTGTATAGGCTTGTTATGACTTCGTCTCGTCGTATTCTTCCCAACTCATGAAACCAATAGGTCTTTTGGGCTGTTCTATATTCTCTCTCTTCAAAGCTATAAGCAAAATACTGATCTGAGAAACATGCTGAACTAGCTCTACAGGTTCTCCATTCTCGTTCTTTCCTTGGAATGAAATTAGCGAAGGATTCCAGTACCCAATATCTTCAATATGGAATGTTACAGACTGGCCAAAGTTGACCAACCTAGCTCCAACCTCATGCTCATCATCTAACGACCGGTGAAAATCATTTATCCACTCTATCAAGCGACGGTGGAATTCATCTGCTAAATTCTGATCTTTGAAAGACATTAAGTGTGCGGGTGTAATTCGGGGTGTCAAATCATCCATATCCATCAATTTATCCTTTGTAGCATGTGCGCTCATGAAATAGAGCCAAAGGCGCGATGTTAAGTTTGCAGCCGTTTTTAAATCGTCCGTAGAATCGGGGTAGCACCCGACCTAACTCAAGAATTGGTTGATCGCCTTGAAAGCGGCTTCAAAACGATCTAAAGATTCATTAACCTCTGGCGTATCCCCATCAAGTAGGTCTGGATGGCGTAGTAACCAATCTGCAGGAATAAAGTGCCCGAATTCAGGAGTTTCTGGTGGTAGTGTTCGACACGCTGCTTCTACCTGCTTGACTAGACGCTCAGTATTTGGTTCTGCATCAGCGACAGACTTTGGCGAGATTTGTTGTTTCTTGTTTAAGTTAAGGGCTAAATTGACAAGGTTGCAGAAAAAATTCACATCGAAAAGATCCTCAATGTCGCTTTCGGATTTATCGGTAAAATCAGCTGCTGTGAGTACCTTCTCCGTCGTCAGTATTTGACTCTGCCGCAATCGTTCTATCTTTGACTTGTCTCCCTTCCCATAATCACACAGAGCAACTATGTTGAGGTTGTTACCGGCAAATAACGAAGCAAAGGATGAGATTTTATCCAGTCCACCTGTTGGGCAAATAGCCCAACGCGGATCCAAATACACTCTATTTCGAGACTGAAGTGCCTGTGACATAACTTGAAGATAAACAACGTCGGATGGTCCCTCGACTAGAACACAATCCTTACCAATAAACAGTGACTGAGTGATTTCATAGCCTAAATGTGCCTGCAGCGGGAAAAGCGTATCACGATCTACGGATAGTACATCGGCAGATACCTTAGTCCCTTTTACAATAGGACGGCGCGGGTCAGAATAGTCAACAACATCCTCTACGACTCGAACATCAGAAAGGCGCTGGGCAGGAACCATAAATGGGGAATGAGTGGAGTAGATAACTTGGTGATCCGGCAAAATCCTATTCTCAATATAACGTAGCAAATCAGATTGTGCCTTACCGTGCAGAGTTAAGCCCGGCTCGTCGAGCAATATGATTGATTTTCCGGCTCGCTTCTTGAGTTGCTTAAACTGCGATAAAAACGAGAAAAACCAGACAAATCCAGCGCTCCTCTCAGAGAGCGGAACAGTAACTCGATGATTTTTGTTCTCTACACGAATTTTTGCTACCCGACCAGAATTAAAAGGTGGAGGATCATCCGGTCGTCCATCGTTTAGTGTTATATCAACCGCGAGAGCCTCGTTTTGGCTCCAGAACTCAAATATTTCGTCTGTTATATCATTGGAAGCCCCCTCACACTGAGCGATCAACTCTTCCAACTTTGGAGCATCTCGGAGCTCTTCAATAGTGGTACCGGCATATTCAAGAAAATCTAGGAAGATCTGATCTCCTACGGAAATATTGTTTTGCTTTTTGTCCTGAGCAAGTTTGTCAAGCGACAGTTCACCAGACATTCGCTCAAAGTGGGATGTGTAAAAAAATCGAGGCATCCGTTTAGAGAGAATATCAATTGCCGCGAGAATAGCTGAACCTTCTCTGAAAGATTCCAAGATCGTGATCAGTGATTGTTGTGGTTCTGTTTTTTCCTCCAACGCTTTGAGCGTAGAAAGAGCGTCTGTGGTTGTTGTGAAATCCTTAATTGGCAGTTTATCTTCTGCTTTCATTGAGCTCCTAGCTTCAAGGTTTCGAAGGCATTTTTTTTGGTCAATATGTACTGACCATGTATTGCCGCTACGACCAATATAGCTGGTAACTTCAATTTGACTGCTTTGAAGGACATCATCCCCTAACGTAGCCTCAATCTCGGCTATGTCATCATCATCCAGAGACCACCAAGTTCGAGCGACTGGAGATTCTCCGTCAGGGTGGCGCTCATCAAACTTGTTAAGGTAACGGCGCGGATAGTCCCTAGTACGATCATACTCAAATGAATCCGTTGGCCGGATTCCTTGAATAGCCCGTAAAACAGCTGTTTTACCTGCCTCGTTCTTTCCAACAAGGCAGGTTAAATCTCCAACCTCGAATTCTCCACTATCCTCTATGGAACGAAAATTTGTTGCTTGAACCTTAACCAGCTTCATGTTGCCTCCAAATCAATTCTTAGTAATATTTCTAGCTCGGATGCTCCTAATCAAGTTCACCACTCTCTGCTTGCTTCAAGAGAGTAGGAATATGTGGCCCATATTCTACCTTTCCACGACCTGAACGAATGCCACTACCAACCTTGCGAGCTTCTGCCGAATACAGGGTCTTTGCACGAATGATCTCATAGCTATAGCCGCGACCAAGTCGGTTGGACATCTTGATCAGTCCGTTCAAACCCTCGGTGTAGGCATTGGTAATTGGGAACGGTGCATCCCAGTAAGCAAAAATATCGTCATAGTGGTTATGAACCGTCTTGACCAACTTTTTGAATGATTCCATACCTTGGTCAGGCAGGCTATTTTCCCAAGCTTCAAAAGCGTTCTGAGCCTGCTGTTTGTCTAATTCATCATAGATTGCAAAGAAGCTTTCCTTAAAATCATAAGCAATTGCCAATTCTGGTATTTGTTCACGAACTATAATAAGGGCTTTCTGCTCGGCAGGTGTCAGATTCTGGGGACGTTTAAGAGTAAGCCACCGTATGGACTTTTTGACGTTAATTCGTTCATTTTTACCAAGTTGGACCTGGTATTTTTTTCGTTCATCCTCCAAGGCTTCTGATGCCATTTTGACAACATGGAACTTGTCGATAACTAACTTGGCATTGGGCAAGTACTGAGCAAAAGAGCGCTTAAAGGGACGCCACATATCTGTGCACACCCATTCCACCTTGTCTCTATCTGTCAAATCCTTAAAAAACGGCTTCAGGTGGTCTTGGGTACGATGCTCAAGCATATCGAAGACGTTGTTGGTAGCCAGATTAGTGATAACGCATCGATAACCACCGGCCAGGTTCACTTCGTCAATCCCCATAATTACAGGAGTTTCGTAGCGTACAGTCTGCTCAAGTTCTTCAATCAGGTCATGAGCAACGTTTTTTACGGTATTCACTGCTACGCCTGTCTGCTCTGCCAAGGCCCGAAAAGTAGTGCTCAAACATTGCTGTCGGATTACATCGACCAGACGTTTGGTGGATCTGCGCTTGTCATCCAGAAAGTTCAGTTCTGGCATGGCCATCTTTCCGCAGGATTCACATCGGAAGCGCGGTCGCTGAATCTCAAGGCGAACAGGTTCCATATATAGCGGGGTATCAGAGAATCTGTTTTTGCGTGTTCCATGTTTGTGCATTGGAGTCTTGCAGGCCTCGCACAAGGGAACTTCGACCTCTTCTGGCACCGCAACAATAATGAGCGCCTTGCTTTCTTTGTACATATCTACCGGTTTGATTCCCGGCAGATTCAACAGATCAAGCATCGACTTAGTCCATGTCCAAGTCTATGTCTTTGCCTTCACGCAGCATCTCATAAACCACGTCAACCAGCACAGACATGCCCTGACGGTCCGATTTAAGCACTTGAGTGGCTAGTTTCTGATGACTGGAGAGTGCCCGAACAACAGCTTGTTGAACCGCACCAGGCAAGTTCCCTTTCATGGCTTGTTCACGGGTATTACTCTCCACCTGGGCCATAACCACATCGCTTTCACCAGTAATCGACTTAATTTGATTAACGAAGGCTACCTGATCTTGTATGGGGGTAGCCTCACCAAACAGACTATTAAGCCGTTCGATAATTTCTTTGACGAACTTCGGCTTATCTCCAGTAACACCTCCACTACCAGGGCCAATTGGTTTCAACACAGGTGTTTCATTATCATCAGTTCCTTGATCAGGACGGGACTTGATGTCAAATCCAGTGAGAACTAGTCCAGTCAAGTCCACACTTTCTGGTGTTTCATGCAGCAGACGTTTTTGCAGCAATTTGGCGAATGCTGCGAAGTTTTCCAGTTCAGGATCTCCAAAATCAATAAGCTGTGCGATGTATGAGTAGGTACGACAGAAACGGCCTAAGTCAGACTTGAATCCAATTAAAGCCTTGATTTGCTCGGCATACTCATCTTGATGATGGTCGGCAGACTTCATGCCAGCTTCATCGCCTTTGGCGCGAGCCTTCTCAAAAGCTGCTTCCCATGTTGCCATGCCGTCACGCAGCATCTTCATTTTTTCGTTATAAAGGTTGGTCGCACCGCTTGTTGCTGCATACAAGGCTTTGTGTTGTGGCGATTTGGTATGAGTTATGTCACGGATGGTCTTGAAACGTGCATCCTTGAAAGCGGCTAAATCCTTAGCATCATAAAGTCCGTGCTCATCGAGCCGATCTTTGATCTCATAAACCACGTTGAGATCTTGCACTTCGTCAATGCGGGCGCCGTCATCATAGAGTGCAAAAGCTTGGCGGACATTTTCAGGGTCATTCACAAAGTCGATGATGAAAACCTCATCCTTGCCAGGAGCCATTCGGTTTAGGCGGGCAAAGGTCTGCACGATCTCTACATGGTTGGCGATTTTCTTATCGACATACATCGCCACCAACTTGGGTTGGTCAAAGCCGGTCTGAAATTTGTCGGCAACCAGCATTACCCTGTATTCAGGGCGGTCAAAAGCAAAGCGCAAATCCTGCCCTTGTACCTCCGGGTTCATATTTTGCTCTGTGAATTCCTCGTTTTCATCCACGATGAATACATCATCTTTGAAAGCATCGTCATCCTGATGCATGACCTGTTTGCTAGTCATCTTGCCAGAGAACGCAACCAATGAATGGATAAAACCATACTCGCTATGTTGTTCAATATAGCGGTCAAAGGCTTTTTTGTAGCGAATGGCGGCAGCTCGGGAGCTGGTGACAACCATTGCTTTAGCCTTGCTATCCAGACGGTGTGCAACGTTCTTGACGAAATGTTCAATGATGAACTGTACCTTCTGGGTCACATTGGTCGGATGTAATGCCATCCATTGGGCCAGGGCTCGTTTGGCAGCCTTGCCGCTTACCCGCTTGTTGTCTTCAAGTTGTTTGGAGAGATTGAAGGCCGTCTTATAAGGCACATAACCTTTTAACACATCCAAAATAAACTTCTCTTCGATAGCTTGCCGCATCGTGTAGGTATGGAAGGCTTCCGGCTTATTGTCCTCTGACAGCGGTTTGGTAGGGTCTGCAGGGCGACCAAACAACATCAAAGTGGAGTGCTTTGGTGTGGCGGTAAATGCAAAGTAGCTAATATTATCAGGGCGAGCGCGTGACTTTTGCAGTTGCTCCAATAACTCATCCACCGTCATGTTGGACATTTTGCCATGCCCACTCATACCCAAAGCAGCTTGCAGCTTGGCTGCAGTTGAACCAGTTTGAGAATTATGTGCTTCATCAATAATCACCGCAAAGCTCTTTCCCTTCAAGCTCTTGTCGGTGATGATGGCTTCCATCGCGTAAGGAAATGTCTGGATTGTGACCACGATAATCGGTGTGCCAGCCAGTAATGCTTCGGAGAGCTGCTTGCTTTTGGATTTGGAAGACTTCTGTCTGTCAATCGCTGCAATCACACCAAACTGATGATCGATTTGTTTTACCGCATCCTGGAGCTGGCTATCAAGCACGTTGCGGTCGGTCACAATAATGACGCTGTTGAACACAGGATCGCCATTATCTTCCCGAAGCTTGACCAAATCGTGGGCCGTCCATGAGATGGTGCTGGTTTTACCAGAACCAGCACTATGGTCGGCAAGATAAGTCATTCCCGCACCATTCGTGCGAGCATCGGCCAGCATTTCATTCACTGCTGTCCATTGGTGAAAACGTGGAAAGATCAAGGTTTCCTTCTTGGACCAATTTCCCTGAATATCCACAGCATCCTTTTTTTCGACATACACAAAGCTATGGAAGACCCTTAGCCAGGCATCAGGTTGGCACACATCCTCCCAGAAGTAGGCCACCGGATATTCTTGGGTTCCATCGGGCTTGATTTCTCCAGGTGGATTGCCTGCATGACCATTGTTGCCTTTATTGAACGGAAGGAAGAAAGTGTTGTCTCCATCTAGCTTGGTAGCCATCATGATTTCGGAGTCTGACATAGCAAAGTGCACGACTGCACCTCGCTTAAAGCTTAATAACGGCTCTTTACGCTTGGTTTTTGGGTCAAGCGGCAAACGATCTTGCCGATACTGATCCATCGCAGCTTCAGCCGATTGTGTAAAGTCAGTCTTTAGTTCAACAGTCGCCACAGGCAGACCATTGATGAAGAAAACCAGATCAATCGCAAACTCACGCGCAGGGTGATATTTCAGCTCGGGCACAACACGAAGAATATTGGCTTTGTAACGTTCAATGACGGCCTGATTACGCTTATCTTCTGGCGCTGTTTCAGTCATTTCAATCAGGCCGCAACCAGCAATTGAGAAACCTTGGCGCAGTACCTGAACGGTTCCTTGCTGTTCCAGTGCTTTGGTTAGACGCTCCATCACAACATCAAGAGTTTTGGTGCCGTTTAAGCGCTCTAGTTTTTCCCACTTGTCATCTTGGCCGCTAGTCTTTATCCAGCTTTCAAGGTCTTCAGGATAGAGCGCCCTATCGCTATCATAGTATTTGGCATGACCCAGTTTCCAACCTTGCTCGACCAGCCGATCAACGATATAGCTTTGAAAGTGCTTTTCCTGATGAGCCGATGAGTTCATGCGGGTTCTCCTTGTAAATCTATCTGTCCAGTCACTGCCGCTGTGATAAAAGCTGAACGACGCTCTTTGAGCAAGTCTATGCTTTTTTGAGTTTTACTTATAAGTTCGTCGATTCGGGTGGTTTCGAAGTCGAGCGCTGATGCTATACGGGATTGCTCTGAGCGATCTGGAAATGCAACCAAATGTGACCCTAAATCTGTTTGCGTCATACTTGGACGAGCAGTGTTTGTAGCGTAATAGTCGAATGGAATTGTCTTGGCAATGTAATAACAAAACTTACCGTTTACATTAGGCATGATTTGTGTCCAATACATGGTATCCACAGTCCAGAATTTTTCATTAACATACAGTGGCTTGTCTATTGTGCCTTTCCTGCCTAATAAAACCGACTCACCATCATAGATATAATTAGTTGCGTATGAAAACACACCGCCAGAGCCGTATACAGGAAATCCTTTTTCAGCCTCTATATCTTTGTGATCAGAACCATTTTTAATGGATACTAATCGCCTGAATTGAGCTATTTTCCAGTGCTCCGGTATTTCACCAATCCATTCAACGCCAGAATCCTTCATCTTCACATCAGAGTTCAGCCCTTTTGTAACTGCATGGGTGATCAGTGCCTGACGCTTTTCTTTGAGTAATTCAATGAAGCGAGCTTTCTTAGAAATGAGTGTGTCAATACGAGAGGCTTCTGCTCTGGTTCTATCACGAATTACAATTTGTTCTTCAACCGGTGGCAAAGGCATTAGTATATTACCAATACCTTCCCAGTCCGCACGGGGCATCTTCGCGCCTTCACACGTCGACTCGATCTGCTGAGTTACATGGGGTGATAGAAGCCAGTTTTGAAGCAGTTCAGGCAGAACCCTATCAGGTTGTAAAGCAAGAAATTCAGTAGAACACACTCCGTCAAAATCAGTAATTATTGCTTTTCGAAGGTAAGGTCTTAGCTTTCCATACAAAACTTGGCCCTTAGAAAAAACGCCTACAGTAGAGGTATCAGACTGCCGGGAGTTACTCTCTGTTGGTGCGTATTTACCAGATCCAGATTCAACATCTTCTAACCCTATATAGGGAATGTTATCTCTAGCTTCAGAAGTTCTCGCCGTGTTTAGTGTTGTAAATCTTTTGATCCGAACTATGTCCCAATGTTTTGGAATCGGTTCAATCCATCCAACGCCAGATTCTTTATACGCAGTGTATGGTTTGTAGTGACTCATTCGGTTGCCACCTCAGCCAATAGTGCTGCGATTTCGTTTTCAACCTTTTTCAACTCAGCATCAATGTCATGCAGCTTACGAGGCGGCTGATACTGGTAGAAGAAGCGGTTAAAGTTGATTTCATAACCTACACGACCGAGCTGCTTGTCCTTGTCATCGGTATAGCTTTCGTCAATATAGGCGTCCGGCACATGCGGCATTACTTCGCGGACAAAGTAATCTTGAATCGAATCTAAGTACGGCACATTTTCGTAATCAGTTAAATCGGTGTCTGGAACAAATTCACCTTGAGCATTTATAACAGGATCTGCTTCGGGATCTTTTTGTCCAAAAGCGTTTACCAGTGCAGTGATAAAGGTTTTGTTAGCTTTAACCTTCATCGATTTAGCTCCTGCGTCTTTAACTGTTTCTTTTGCGAAGGTTTCTGCCCAGCTATATTTCTTAGCTTCATTCAAATGCGGCTCAATGGCTGCAAGCCAAAATGATTGGTGTTCTGGCGATAGTTTTTGCCAAACCTCAGAAGATTCCAAATTTGATAGCCCTTGTTTATCTAGCATCAGTTTCATGCGCAGTGGCCGCAGCACTTTAATTCGACGATAGCCAAATATGCGGTAATCGACCATTTTTGAAAGCTCGTCATTTTCAGCCGCAGCATAAATATCCAAGATTTGACGGCGCTGGTCGTCACTCACTATGCGGCGCTTGTTGCCTTCGTTTTTAATGGGCGTCCAAAGATTGGTTGCATTGATAAGTTGGACCTTACCTTTACGGTTCTCGGTTTTCTTATTGGATAAAATCCACAGGTATGTAGCGATATTGGTTCTAAAGAAAATATCCGTTGGTAGTGCCACAATTGCTTCAACAAGGTCATTTTCTAGCAACCAGCGGCGTATTTCAGACTCGCCAGAGCCAGCGCCACCATTAAATAACGGAGAACCGGATAAAACGATAGCGGCGCGTCCACCGCCATTTTTGGGTAGCTCTAGCTTGCTGGCTAGGTGCATGAGAAACAGCATAGAGCCGTCGTTAATACGTGGTAATCCTGGCCCAAAACGGCCTAATGCACCTTGCTTATGTTCTCGTTCAACAGCCGACTTATCCTTTTCCCATTTTTTACCAAACGGTGGATTGGACAAGCAGTAATGGAAGCGCTCACCAACGAACTTATCATTAGAAAGTGTGCTACCTTGACGAATGTTTTGAGAAAGGTCACGGCCAGGATCTGATTCAAGTCGGCGGATCAACATGCCCGCGACACAAACAGCATGAGTTTCCGGCTCTAGCTCTTGGCCATGTGGAACTAATACAGGTGGGATTTTATAATGACTACCGTAATCGGCTGCATGGTTCATAGCATCGGTCAAAAATCCGCCTGTACCACAAGTAGGATCGTAAAGAGTGCGGATAAGGCCAGGGCTTTCCTCAAACAAGGCATCATCAGGATCAAGTAATAACGCGGTAGCTAAATGTACGATGTCGCGAGGCGTCATGAAGTCTTCAGCACCTTCGTTAACCTCCGCACCGAAACGGCGAATGAGATGCTCGTAGATGTTACTCATCACCCGGTCAGGCACGGCATTAGGGTGCAAATCAATACCTGCAAAGTTCTTACAAATGGTGTATAACAATCCCGCTTTCTCAAGCCGAATTATTGTGTTACCAAACTCAAACTCTTCAAAAATCGCTCTGGCATTATCGGAAAAGAGTGTGATGTAATCTTCAAGATTTCGGCGTGTTTTCGTGCTGCCAAGTGTTGAAAGCGAATACTCAGATGTATTGTAGAATGGGTAGCCTGCGGTTTGACGTAATATCGGATCAAGCTCTACTTCAGCATCCTTGAAGTTATCGTAAGCTTCTCTTACCGCATCTCTAGTAGATTCAAGAGCACACTCCAATCGACGCAATAAAGTAAATGGCAGAATGATCTTACCGAAATCAGTATGCTTAAAATCCCCCCAGAGATCTTCTGCATTTTTCCAAATAAAATCTGCTTGCGATGCAGCCGAACCTGCAAACTCTGACATTTTGGCCTCCAACCATGTTTTGCACAAAACGGTACATTACATAAACGATAATTGTCAACCATGTTTTGCACAAAACAGAGGCAGTTCCATTTTTCACTTAAATACTCAGTCCAACCTTATATTGCAAATAGCCAAAAAATCATATCCAACACCTTGAGCATAAAGTGATTGCTCAGGCGGTATCCGCGCAGCTCACGCCCTCATTAAATCACAGTCCTGAGCGTTTATTAGGTCAGTTGGAGAGTCATTTATTACGTTTACGCACCACAAGTAGTAGCCATTTCCACCATGTCTCTCTCGATAATGAGGCCATATTTTCAAAGCATATCCGTTTGTTAAATGAGTTTAATCTTGGTCTCACCAGAGATGAAGTACAGGCTTATCTACAGCCTAAAGTCAATATGAACACAGGAAAACTGGTTGGCTTTGAAGCCTTGGCACGCTGGTTTAAACCGAATGGTGAGATGGTGCCACCTGGTGTTTTTATTCCTATCGCAGAGGCTTCAGGATTGGTTGAGCAACTCGATAGAGTTATCTTATTAAAATCCTGTTCAGCCATAAAACAGTTAGAAGCGGCCGGAATTCAGGTACCCATCTCCTTTAATGTCTCATGTCATGAACTATTATTAAGTGATTTTTCCAGTTCCATCCTCGAGGTTTTAGCCGCCGAAAATGTGGCTCCACAGCAAGTAGATATGGAGATTACCGAAACCTTGGCAATGATAAATTATGAAGAGGTTTCCGCCACATTACGCAAGCTGATCCAGCTAGGCATGGATGTCAGTATTGACGATTTCGGTACTGGATTTTCATCCCTGTCACATGTCACAGAATTAGCAGCCACCACACTTAAGATTGATAAATCTTTTGTGCAGTATCTCGGTGAAAAATCTTCTTCTGAACATATCGTGGATATGATCATTCGGGTAGCTACACGCTTTGGTATGAAAGTCATTGCTGAAGGGGTGGAAACAGCATTACAAAGAGATAAGCTTATTGAGTTAGGCTGCACCATTGGACAAGGCTATTTCTATGCTCGGCCTATGCCCATTGATGAGGCAGTTAAATGGGCAATGGCGAATTCTTAGCCACGAATGAATCGGCCTCTTTTCGTGTGCCATATGTTTTCAGATATGTATGGCGCAGCTTAATCCTTATTTATATTCCTATTTTGGGGCTTGCTGGTTTTTTCAGTTATCACATTTATTGGCATATTTTTGAGTCCAACTACCAGCCTTATTTTGAATCACAGCAAAGCAGATTGGACAATGCTGTGAATACTTTCTCGCGAGAGCTGGGCCATATCCATCAGCTGATTCGCTTACTTCGTTACAACCAACAGTTTGAAAAAGCATTGCAAGCTGGTATGTCGATTGATTATCAGTCATTGGAAAATGTGTTTACTGATTTTTCCAACGCTTCTTCTCATATTAGTCAATTGAGATGGCTCGATGAAAAGGGCGTTGAAAAGCTGAGAATGAACATATCTGATAAGGGGGTGATTAAGGTTGCTCCTGAAGCATTACAAAATAAATCGAAACGGCAATATGTGAAGGCAGGTATGAGATTGGAACCGGATGAAGTTTATATCTCTGCCATTAATCCAAATATTGAAAATGGACAAATCGTATTACCTCTCGAAAAAACAATCCGAGCCGTCATGCGAACAGGTAAGCAGGATGGCCTACATGATGGCGTGCTTGTCATTAATTTTCTGTTGAATGACATGTTTGAGTCATTGAATCAAAAGCAAGATAATAAACTGCGTATTATCGATAATGAAGGTTATTGGGTGATGCACCCCAACCCTTCGATGGCATTTCGGTCCTATACTGACTATCTTGTCAGAACAGAACGACTATTAAGCCAGGCAGTGATTAAGGGCATACTTGATCAACGGCAATTACATAACTTCATTCACGGCTCAAGATTAATAAGCTATAGCGTGATAGATATCGGTGAAAATGGCCCAGATAACCGGCATCGTCTATTTTTTATTGATAGCTCTGCACCTGATTTATTAGGTTCCCTAAAATACAGGGTTGCCCTGATTGTATTTATTCCGACCGTTTTAGTGCTCGTTGTTCTGTTATTTCTGATTGGGCGATTTCTTTACGATGGTCGTAAGCAATATGATTTATTCAGACAGCTGGCTGTCGAGAAAGAAGCATTAGCCAAGTCTAATCAGCAACTGCAACTGGCATATGAGCAACAACAGCAAATGCAGGATACCCTGGTTGAGCTACGTAAACTATCGTCAATGGGGATGATGGTGGCCGGTTTAGCACATGAGCTTAATACCCCGCTTGGTGGTGCTGCCCTGACATTATCCAGCCTTGACTCTGCACGTGAGCAATTACAACAGGCCATGAGCGATGGCTTGAGAAAGAGCGAATTAGAAGATTATCTGACCCATTCAGCTGAGACCATTGCCTTGGCCAGGAAAAACATCGCTAAAGCGGCGGAACTTGTGAAGAGCTTTAAACGTTTAGCCGTTGATAGACACACGGATGAACCAACGGAATTTGATTTGATGACGGTGATAAATGATGTCGCCACCACGTCTAAGCATAGATTGAAACAGCAGCACATCCATCTGGATATCGTGGGACCGAAACAGTTAGTGATACAGAGTTACGCTGGTATTGTTTCGCAGTTATTCGAAAACCTTATTAGCAATGCCATTTCACATGGGTTTGCTGGACGTAATAATGGACATATCCACATTGAAGTCATACAGACGTCTATGAATGATAAATCTGTCAGTGTGTCTGATGATGGTCATGGGATTGATGTCGAGCAGCTGACAACGATTTTTGATCCCTTTGTGACAGGGGCGAGGGGAGCCGGTCATACAGGATTAGGGTTACATCTCTGTCATCAGTGGGTGACCCAGGTGTTAAAGGGATCGATTAGCGTGAGTTCTGAACCTGGTCAGGGTACGACGTTTATTGTGTTACTTCCTGTTGATGTGGATTCATCGTCACAATCGTAAGGGTCACATAGTGTCCGTCAGGATTCACTTGGTTTTGATATGGCCAGTCCAATTTTTTACACAGTTGCTGCGTTAGCTGCAGGCCTAGACCAAACCCTTGATCATTTTCAACACTCTCCTTGTCAGATGGCGAGCTTTGGTTACGGATAGTGACTGTATGTTTGTGTTGATGAATTACCACATGACCATCCCAGGTATGCTGGAACGCATTTCTTATTAAGTTACCGATAATGATTCTGGCTGCCGCGGATGATGCATATAGCGTCGATTCAGTCGTTTCAACTTTGACATCAACGGGTTTGTTCTTCAGCAAATAACGCATTTCATCAACAAGACTATGAATCAGCTCATCGAGACGGAAATCTTGTTTTGCCAGAGACTCTGTTTCTTCTCGGTTCAGCCATAACAGGGTTTCACATAGATGTTGCATAGTGAGGCTAGCACGATCGATGCGTTCAATAATGTCTTGTTGTTTTTCGTTGAGGTCAGCGGGCTGTTTCTGCTGCAGTTTATGTATTAATTCAATATTGTTACGAATAACACTGATGGGGGTGCGTAATTCATGACTGGTATAACGCAAGAAGTTTTGTTCTCGCTCCATAGCCTCATTAACGGATGATAATGACCCTTGAATTAAGGCGGCCATCTCGTTGAGTTCGGGATAAGCAAAGTCAGGAGGCGGGCGTTTTAATGTCTCTGGGGTCAGTTCATGTGTCCATGTGGTCAGCCGGGATACAGGCTGTGATAAACGCTTCATCAACAACCAGGTCAATAAGGCCAGAAGTAGGGTGATCCCGATACTCAAGGTAATAATAAACTGGCGGTTTTGTCTGGCATTTTTTCCAACCAAAGGAGAAGCATCCGCTTTGGTAAAGGGGCGGCTGATAAAATAGTCTTGGTTCTGAATTTTTAACTTAATAAGAAAGTACATCACGCCAGAGCCGCGCCCTGTCTCGCCACGTTGGTAATGTTTCTGCAAAGCTGCATAACGCTTTGGCTTATTGAAATATTGCTTGATCGTAGGAGATTGCGCCTCCCAACTGCGAGTAATGGTATAACCATCAGCATAAGGCGCCTGGTGACTATTCTGTTGAGCACGTACATACTCTTCTGCAGCATTTTCCATATTGGCTGAAATAATATTATCCATGCCTCTGAAAAAGAACTGGATACTGAGCATAGAATATCCTGCCACTATCGTTATCCCCAGAACGAGGAAGGCTAATGCAATGTAAAATTTAAGACTCAGTTTAAGTTTCATTTCTTAAGGCAAATCCGTGACCGGGAATGGTGTGAATTAAATTTTTTTCAAACGGTGCATCAACAGCTTTTCTTAAGTGAAACATATGCACTTTCAGGCTATCACTATCTGGTGGTGTATCGCCCCAGACAGCCGCTTCCAACTTTTGTTTAGCCACTACATCGGGATAAGCGCGCATCAATGCTTCCAATAACTGCCAGCTAGTGGGCGACAATTTCAAACTCTGTCCACTACGTGTCACCGTTTTTGTCTGAAGGTCCATGATGAGATCATCACACTGTAAGCGTTGTACTTGGCCACTACGACGTCGTGATAAGGCTTGAATGCGCACAATCAGTTCATCCAGTTCAAATGGTTTGACCAGATAATCGTCAGTACCGGCATTAAACCCTGTGATTTTGTCACTGAGCTGATCACGGGCGGTTAGCATAAGAATCGGCACGTCATAGCCTTGTTCACGTAACTTTTCACAGACCGTCAATCCATCCATTCTGGGTAGGTTTAAATCCAGTAACAGCACATCGTATTGATGTTGTTGACTAAATTCTAAGCCGGCAAGGCCATTGCTGGCATGATCACATTCAATATTTTCAAGGCTGAGATAATCAATCACTGTTTCTGCCAGATCCAGATCATCTTCGACTAATAACACATGCAACATGGCTAGTTTACTCCGGCTGCTTTTGTGACAGCTTTTCGCTTAAATACGTGTATAACGTCATGTTGAATCAGTAATAAACTGGGTATCAAAATCAATGTGATGACGGTGGCAAACATAATGCCGTAGCCTAAAGAAACGGCTGCAGGAATTAGAAATTGTGCCTGGCGAGATGTTTCACTGAGCAAGGGCATTAATCCGGCAAAAGTCGTGACCGAGGTTAATAACACGGCTCGCAAGCGACTCCTACAAGCAATACTGATGGCTTGTTTAATATCATCATAATCGTGGCGAATATCGTTAAAGCGGGAGACCAATAACAAACTATCATTCACCACTACGCCACTTAAGGCAATGATGCCGTTGAGCGATAAAATGCCCAAGGTCAGATCGTTCATCCAGTGTCCTAGAATGGCACCCACAATACCAAAAGGAATCGCGGTCATAATCAACATAGGCTGGAGATAAGAGCGAAGCGGAATTGCTAGCAACATATAAATAACTAATAAGGCAATCAATGATACATGGACCATCGATGACTCTGTCTCAGCCTGCTCTTCAGCCTCTCCGGCAAAATGGATATCTAATCCAGGATATTTTCTGACCAGATCAGGCACCATATTACTCTGTAGTTGAGCGACCAGCTCAGTGGTAGATAAGCTGTCTTTATTCACATCTGCCGAAATATAAACGGCTCGTTTTTTATCAATACGAGTGATGGAATCCCGTGTAAAGCCATAGCTGACATTAGCGACACTGGATAAAGGCACCACATCACCATTGGGCGTTCTAACACGCGAGTTTAATACATCGGCGGCATTCTGACGCTCATCTTCGGGATAACGTACTTTGACTTCTATCTCGTCACTATTGCGCTGATAGCGCTGTACCACTTGCCCACTGAAGCCTTGTAATATTTGTATCGCCAGATCGTTTGTCGTCATGCCTAATGCACGCCCTTGTTGATTTAACGACATATGTAGCTGTGGTTGGCCTGGTTCGAGATTATCATCTATACCACTGATCGCAGGAATGCTTTCTATCGTACGTTTAATCTCGTTCCCAGCCATTTCCAGAATCTGATCATCATTCGCCCGTAACTCAATTCGCAGATCATCAACAGGACCATGTCGGGTTCTCACACTGACTGTTTTGGCGCCTTCAGGTGTCCCAACGAGTTGCTGCCAATGACGGCTGAACGTCGTAATGTCATAAGGCGCACTGGGTTTGAGTTCAACAGTGACAGTGCCGGCCTGGTCGCTGGAAGACAAAATCTGCAGATTGGCGATATCACCATTCCCGCCAAGTTCTTTGTCGGCCTGGTAGGCGAGTTGTTCCATCAAGGCCAGATCGTTATGCGTCAGACCATAGCTCGCATCATTCTGCATGGTCAGCTGAGCACGAACGGTATCGCCTGGGATGGATGGGAAAAAGCTCATTCTCACCATGCCTGTCATGGGCATCGACATAACAAAGATAAATAAGGCGATAAATAACACCGCCACCGCATAGCGTTGTTCAAGTGCATAATTGATGGTGGGGCGATAGCAGGTCTGATTAAACCACTGCAAACCACTGTCCATGGTATGTTGAATCTTATGCCAGATTTTGAGTAAGCCATGTTTGCTTACTTGTCGGCGTGTGTTCAGATGAGCCAGGTGAGCAGGCAAAATTAATTTGGATTCGATAATCGATAAAATCAGGCAGATAGTCACTACGGCTGCAAACTGAGCGTAGAGTCTGCCTAAACCGCCTTCTAATTGTGAGAGGGCGTAAAACGCAGCAACTGTAGTGAACACACCAAATAATGTGGGGACAGCAACAATCATCGTGCCTTTTATCGTATTTTCTATGGTGTCGCCTTCCTTGGACCTGACATCGTAAACGGATTCACCCACTACAACCGCATCATCGACCACGATGCCTAAGGCTAATAGAAAGCCAAACGTGGTGAACTCGTTGAGGGACAGTCCCATAAACGCATCCCCCATAAAGTAAAGGGTGCCAAAGAAAATAAAGGGCAAGCCCATGGCCACCCAGAAAGCAACGGTCAAATTCAGGAATAATGCCAGCAAGATAAACACCATCACGATGCCGGTAAACGCATTTTTAACTAATAATTCCAAGCGCTGTTGTATGGATTCGCTCCGGTCATACCAAGCTTCAAGCTTCACGTTATCGGGTAGCTTGCCATCTTCCTGCCATGATTTAGCGACTTTTTCAGCCGCCTCCACCGTGTTAGTGATGTCATCCAGGCCGGTGGTTATGACCTGTAAAGCAATGCTGTCTCGACCCTGAAAGCGAGCTAAGACGGATGTGGTGTCATCATAGGTGTCATTAATTTTGGCGACTTCACCCAGCAGCAACTGATTACC
The DNA here is from genome assembly GCF_002341285.1 of Methylophaga sp. UBA2513. Lineage (NCBI taxonomy): Bacteria > Pseudomonadati > Pseudomonadota > Gammaproteobacteria > Thiotrichales > Piscirickettsiaceae > Methylophaga > Methylophaga sp. UBA2513. The sequence goes on from NZ_DDNT01000022.1 coordinate 25,262, forward strand.
ATTGGCGAGTGTTAATAGAGGGATATCGGCAAAATCTTCTTTCAAATAAGCCTGTTCAGATGCTTTTAGCTGTAGATAAACCGCTTTATTACGCAGAACAGCGGTCATCGTATTGGAAGAACCTGCATTTATCGCTTGTTCAACATCCGATAGAGTCAGCCCATAGGATTGCAGTTTGCCATCATCTACTTCGATGGCCATCATCGGATCCAGCCAACCGGAAATGTTGACAGAACTGATATTAGGGTTAGCTATCAGATCCGTTTTTAAGTTATAGGCAAGTTGTTGCAGGCTATGCCTGTCGGTATCACCGTAGAGTTGCAGCCATAGTGAATGCTCTTCCCGTTGGGCTTTCTCAATAACCGGGTTTTTGGCATCGGCGGGGAAAGTCGATATGGCATCCACTTTCGTTTTGACATCACGAAGAAGTGTGTCTAAATCATACTCACTCTGCTTTTCAACGGTGACTGTTACGCCGGTGCCCGTTGATGTACTGGTAATCCGTTTAATACCAATAACATCTTCCAGTTGCTCTTCTATTTTGATGGCCAAACCTTCTTCAGACTGTTTGGCTGAACCACTGTCGTAGGAGACTGAAATGGTCAGTGAGCGGGGATCCATGCTTGGAAAGGCTTCTTTTCGCAACTGACCAGATTCAAGCACACCCAACATAATGACCAGAATCATTAATAAATTCGCGGCCACAGGATTGGCCGTAAACCAAGCGATGATGCTGCTTGAATAGGATTTCTTTATCATGACTGTGACACCTCAACAGCTGTCACAGCCATGCCTTCAAGATAACTATTTAAAGGGCTGACAAGTACAGGAACCGTGGCATTTGCTAGTGACTCAGGAGGCGCGATATAGATAGAACCGCGGCTTGAAAAGAGCGGGCTGGTACTGAATTTTTTCAGGGTGTTATCAGCTGATACATACCAGACTTCACCGCGTTGACTTAAGGCGCTGGTTGGCAGTTTCCACACGCCTGCAATATCACGACCTTCAATGTGGGCCTCTACAAACGTGCCGGGAAACAAGGCTGGTTCAATATCTAAAGGTTTATCGACGGCAATGATCAAACTGCGTTGACGAGTTTCCTGATTAAGACTTTGTTCCGCTCTAAGTACATAACCTTGCCAGGAATACGAATTCTCAACACTCGTCACCGTGACCGGCCATTTACCACTATTCAGCACAGACAAACTGGGGAGATTGCTCCATTCTTGAGCAGATAAAGCCACAGAGATTTCTACGTGATCGGTACTGTATAAGGTCGCGACTTCAGTGCCAGTCTGAACATAACTGCCAGGGGACACTAAACGTTCAATAATAAGTGCGTCAAAGGGCGCTTTAATGGTTGTTTGAGCCAGATCCTTTTCAGCCGCCTTGAGATTGGCCTCGGCTTCTTTCACCGCCGCTTTGGCGGCAGCCAGTTGTGGCTTACGCAGCACCAAGTCTGAGTCTGGTTCTCCTTCAAGTCCTGAAGATTGCCACTCACTCAAGGCTTGCAGACCTTGACGTTGTTCTTCTAATAAACTGACTTGGGCAGAGCTTAAGGCTTGCCGCGCACTCTCCACAGCGGCCTGATAATCACTATTTTCAAGCTGGGCCAGCAAGGTCCCTTTTTTTAAACGTCGACCACTTTCAAATTGTTGGGATATATCATCAATCTGACCGCTTACCTGGGCTGTAAGCGTGATATTGAAGTGCGGACTGGCCGCACCAAAAGCACGCACTGCTGATGCATAACTGCCTGGTGTCGCCATCATCACGGATACATCGGGGCTGGGCAGTGGTTCTTTTTGCACAGGCATTGGCCTATTGGCCTGTGCTGCTGACAGATGTTTGACCACTAAAACAGTGACAAACAGAATGCCACAAGCCAGGATGAACAGAATGATTTTGGGGAAATGACGCTTCATGGTGTGGTTCTCAGGCCGAGTGCTAAGCCAAGATTAATCCGGTTAATCAGGCGTTGATAAATAAGGTTATCCAGAGTGGCTTCCAGATTGTAAGTTTGTTGCTGTACAGTCAGTAAATCCAGAATATCGACCAACCCCGTTCGATAACTTGTCTGATACTGCTCTAAGCTGTTTTGTGCACTTTTTAATGCATCCGCAATGTGCTGCTGGCGGGTTAACAGATTTTGCTCCAGACTAAGATATTGCTCGACTTCATTAACGGCTGTTAATAAGGTTTCACGATAACGCTGATAGCTATAGGCCTCATTTAATTCGGCTTCCTTAGCTGCTGCACGTAATTGCCCACCTTGGTAAATAGGCGCTGTCAACTGAGCGAGTAATGACCAGAGTGGTGACCCCATTAATGCCTGATGAGGAGAAGAGGCCGCATCTTCAAGAGCGGCACCAATGTCCAGGCTTGGTAAAAGTTCTTTATAGGCCACTTCAGTGCGTAGCTGGTCTGCTTCAATAGCGATGTAGGCCGCCTGTAAGTCGGGGCGACGTGCTAAAGTTTGTTCGGGTAAATCAGCCCAGGCCAGTTTGACTTCTGGATAGCTGGCTGGCGCCTCAATATCGGCAGTGTTGGTCTGTCCTAATAGTGTCTTTAAGTCTCGTTGTTGCTGACGATAATCTTCCTGAAAGGCAGCAAGGTTGGCCCTTGATTGGGCACTGGAGCTACGGGCATTATCTAAATCTTCCAATGTGCCAATACCGTTTCTGTAACGTTGTAAGATATAGCGTTCATTTTGTTCCAAGGTATTCAAACGCTGCTTTTCTATGGTGATGGCATGTGACGTTGCGGTGAGGTTTAGCCAGGCTTTCATGACCTCTGCACTTAAACTATCACGAGCTGCTTGATAGAGCAGGGCTTGCTCGTTCACGTCCTGAGTGGCTGCCTGGCTATTGGCTTTTAACTTACCCCATAAATCAGCTTGCCAGCTGATATCGATACGACTGGTAAAATTATCATCAGCGTTCTCGCTGCGCGTTGCGCCTGCTGCAGCACTGATTTGTGGTTGACGAGCTGCATCGGTTTGCTGCAATTGCGTCTGACGAATTCGCAGTGTTAACCAGGTTTGTTGCAGGGTGGGGTTATGTTGGATAGCTGTTTCTACCAACTGATTAAGTTGCGCTGAAGCAATCAGGCTGTTCAATGATATAACGGACTCAGCCTCATCAGATTGTGACCAGGCGGGCAGAGTTTGCTCTTGTTGTATCTTTGTTTGGTAATCAGGGCTGGCAGACATAGATGCACAGCCTGACAGCAGCAATACTGCATTCAAGAGTGTCATTAGGATGCATTGTCTGTTACGAACTGACTTCACGTATACCTCGGAGATGATTAATTTACTGCATAACTAAGCTAGCGTTAGCAAAAGCATAAACGGCTGTCAGTTAACGCTGGGTTAAGAATGGTTATGTGTTGGTGATGGCTGACCGTATTGCAGCATGGTTCTGACGAGAGGACCTATGAGCGCACAGGCAAACATAATGACCACCATAGGCCATGGTGTACCATCACCGAGTAAACCCACTAATGAGCCACTTAATGCACCGGCTGCAAAACCAATGGAACCCAGTAAAGCTGTCGCGGTGGCGCTGTTTTGTGGAAAAAACTCTACCGTGCTTGAGGTTGCATTGGAGACAATTAAGCCCATTGAAGCGATAAATAAAATTAATAAAATCACCATAATCACTAGGTTGGGTTCTGTTGCCAGGCTGACATAGGATAATAAAATCAGGCTGGTCAGGACTTGTACCGCTTGTCCTAAGCTTAATAAAAATTGTGGTCTGTAATAGTGTAATAAACGAATATTGAGACGGTTCGCCAGCATCATGCCAATCACATTCAAACCAAACAGAAATGGATAAACGGTCTCGCTGATATCAAAGTAGCCCATGTAAACTGATGGTGAGCCGGTGATAAATGCAAACATACCCGCTAAGGCAAAACACTGAGAAAAGATAAATCCCAGTGCACATCGATGACTAAGTACCATAGCGTAGCGTTTGAACATACTGGTTCGTTCGGTGGCTTTTTTCCGTGTTTCAGGAAGTCGCAAGAACAAGGCTGTACCAATGCTCAAGCCATAGACCAGTAAAAAGACAAAAATAAGCCGCCAACCACTGAGATGCAGAATGATCATGCCAATAAGCGGGGCCAATAACGGTGCGAGCATCATGATCACCGCCATATTAGACAAGTGTCGGGCACTGTCTTTGCCATGACTTAAATCACGAATAACAGCGGCAGCATTCACCACAGCCACACCACCGCCGATAGCCTGGATAACCCGAAACAGCCAAACGCTGTGAATATCCTGACTGAAAATAATGCCAAGTGTGCCGACACAAAAAATGCTTAAACCACTCCCTGTCGCTGCTCGACGTCCAAAATGATCAGAAAACGGTCCACCAAAAATTTGGCCGATGGCAAAACCTGCCAAATAGAGGCTCAATGATATTTCAGTATCATGAATGCTGGTGGCTAAATCCGAAGCCATTTGCGGGATCGCAGGCAAATAGGCATCGATAGCAAGAGGCGTTAGCGCCGTTAGTGCTGCCAATAATAAAATCAGTGCCTTTGTTGGTGATACTGTTTGGTTCATGATTGTTCAGTTGTTGGTGAGTCTACAGAGGCAAGCGTTGTTTTAAGTAAGTTCGCCAATAAGGTTTTATCTTTGCCTGAAACAGAGGCTAATAATGTTTCCAGCAATGAAAAGTGTGCCGGATACACTTTATTAATGAGTTTCTTGCCATGAGGGGTTAGGCTCACCAGTACTTTTCTTCGGTCCTGCTGACAGTGTTGGCGCTGTATAAGGGCTTTTTCTTCCAGCTTATCAAGACGACTTGTCATCGCACCTGAGGTGAGCAACATACTTTGGTAGAGCTCTGAAGGTGTCAGGTAGCGTTTATTTTCGCGTTTCAAGGTAGCAAGAACATCAAACTCGCCAGGTTTGAGCGCAAATTCGCGGTGAAGTTCGCCGACTTGCTGTTCGATTGTTTTCGCCAGACGTAAAACACGACCGATAATTTTAATGGCATCCAAGTCAGTATGAAGACCTAACTGCTGCCACTGAGCCATGATGAGGTCGACTTCATCAAATTTTTTTCCCGACATGGGTGTATCCGATTCAGAATGTAATTTTATCTTAACATAAAGATAATTAATGTTAAGATAATTTATTCCACTGTTTTTAAAGAAGAATCTCAGTGGTTGTGCTGGGAATTTTTTCCTGAAATTGGCGTCTGTATTGATGCAAGGTATCCAAGCCAACTATAATAATGTTGATCGCAATGATCAGAAGGATGACAGGATTAAATTATAATCGTGTTTCATCACGCAGAACATGCCGTTCTGATCTCACTTACCGTATTCGGCTATGACAACAAGCAACTTAGCATACGAGCATTTGCTTGTGTTAGAGCTTGGTTATTAGCTGTTTTTATTATCTTGTCCGGAGAGATGTCCTAGTGAGTCATTACAAGCCCTACAATGGTCCAGCTGCTGGTTGGGGTGCACTTGTCAGTGTTACTCGTAACTGGCTGGGTAGCAGAAATGCTATTTCCAATATCCGTGCGATGCTGAAAACGAATCAGGATCATGGTCTTGATTGTCCAGGGTGTGCCTGGGGAGAAACGCCTGAAAAGGGCATGATTAAATTTTGTGAAAATGGTGCCAAAGCGGTTAACTGGGAAGCGACAGGCCGTAAAGTCACCCCGGCATTTTTTGCGAAGCACAGTAACGCTGAGTTGTTAAAAGAAAGTGACTTTTGGCTAGAGTCACAGGGGCGTATCACTCATCCGATGCGTTATAACGCCGACACTGATCATTACGAAACCGTCACATGGCAAGAAGCGTTTGATACGGTTGCCAAACACTTAAACCAGCTTGACTCACCCGATCAAGCAGAATTTTATACCTCTGGTCGAGCCAGTAACGAAGCCGCTTTTCTATACCAGCTTTTTGTCCGTGCCTTCGGTACCAATAATTTCCCAGACTGTTCCAATATGTGCCACGAAGCCAGTGGTATTGGTATGTCTGAAACACTGGGTGTGGGCAAAGGCACTGTTACCTTTGAAGACTTTGCTGAAGCGGATGCGATTTTTGTCATTGGTCAGAATCCAGGTACCAATCACCCACGTATGTTGGAACCGCTGAGTGAAGCAGTGAAACGTGGTGCACATGTCGTGTGTTTTAATCCACTTAAAGAACGTGGTTTGGAACGTTTTCAGCATCCACAAAGCCCGATGGAAATGCTCACTAATGAGTCTGAGCCAACTAATAGTGCTTATTTCAGACCTGCTTTAGGTGGTGATATGGCCGCTATTCGCGGTATGGCGAAGTTCTTATTGCAATGGGATCGCGAAGCACAAGAAAAAGGTAAACCGGCGGTATTAGACCATGCATTTATTCAGCAACAGACGCATGGTATGGATGACTACTTCGCCGAAATCGATAATACGCCTTGGGATTTGATTGAATCACAATCAGGCCTGAGTCTGGCTGAAATCGAAATGGCGGCTAAGATTTATTGTAAAGCTGACCGTGTCATTATGTGCTGGGCGATGGGTGTAACCCAGCATCTTCATTCTGTGCCGACTGTTCAGGAAATTGTGAACCTGCAATTATTGCGTGGCAATATTGGCCGTCCTGGCGCAGGTTTATCACCTGTGCGTGGTCACAGTAATGTGCAGGGTGACCGCACCATGGGTATTGATGAGCAGCCACCAGAATGGTTACTGGATGCCATTGAACAGCGCTTTGATTTTAAAGTGCCTCGTGAACATGGACATACCACGGTTCAAGCCATTGATGCGATGGAAAAAGGTCAAGCGAAAGTCTTCTTTGGGCTAGGTGGTAACTTTGTTCAGGCCACACCGGATACCGAGCGTTCACATAAAGCTATGCGTAACTGTGATTTGACTGTGCAGATTTCAACAAAACTGAACCGTAGTCACCTTGTTACCGGTAAAGAGGCACTGATTTTACCGTGTCTGGGTCGTACTGAAAAAGATTTCCAGAAAGCAGGCCTTCAAGGTGTAACCGTCGAAGATACTTTCAGCATGGTTCATATCTCTTATGGTCAGCTAAAACCTTTCTCACCTTTATTACGCTCTGAAGCCTCGATTATTGCTGGCATTGCTAAAGCGACCCTAGGTAATAAACCGGTGGATTGGGAATGGTTGGTAGAAGACTATGACCGCATTCGTGATCTGATTGCAGATGTTATTCCAGGCTTTGATAATTTCAGTAAGAAAATACAGAATCCTGGTGGCTTTTATTTGGGTAACCCAGCAGCAGAGTATCAATGGAACACCAATACAGGTAAAGCTAACTTTATTGCGAATCCTTTACCTAAGACATTGCTTCAGGACCAGGTTACCAAGAACGGGCAGTCTCCCGATCTGATTTTGCAAACCATGCGTTCTCATGATCAATACAACACGACGGTTTACAGCATGAACGATCGTTATCGAGGTGTGTATGGCATGCGTGATGTCGTTTTTGCTAACGAAGCTGATATCAAACGCCTTGGCCTGGAACACGGGCAGAAAGTAGATATGATTACCGTGTGGGAAGATGGTAAAGAACGAAAAGTATCCAACTTCACCTTGTTAAGTTATGACATCCCTCAAGGGCAGGCTGCTGCATACTATCCAGAAACTAACCCATTAGTCCCACTGGAAAGTTATGGCGATAAAACCTTTACACCGACCTCGAAATTCATTGCGATTAAAATGATAGCGAGTGCAAATGAAGCGGGTGACGTTGTCCGCTCCTCGGTGGCTTAAACAAAACTTCGATAATAAAAAAAGGCACTGTTAATACAGTGCCTTTTTTGTATGTGAACGGGGAGTGTTATGGCTGACTAGATCTCATCGACGGCTTCCATACACTCAGGTAATGTCTGACCACCATCAACCACGATCTGCTGTCCAGTGATATAAGCCGCTTCATCAGCAGCAAAGAATAAAGCCGCATTGGCAATATCCTCGACGGCACCCAAGCGTTTTAACGGTATCGCAGCCGCCATACTATTGAGATATTCTTCACCTAAATCAGCTAAGCCCTCAGTGTAAATATTACCGGGCATCACGGCATTAATGGTGGTGTTATAACGAGCCAGTTCCATCGCGGCTGTTTTCATAAAACCTAACTGACCAGCCTTAGTTGCTCCGTAGTGCGACCAGCCAGGATAGCCTGTGATTGGGCCAGTGATAGAAGAGGTCACCACAACGCGACCTTTGCCTTGTTTCTCAAATTGAGGGATACACGCTTTGACACATAGAAAAGTACTCTTAAGATTGGCTGACATAATCTCATCCCAGTCTTCAGGTGTTAAGTCGATGATTTTTTTCTGTGGGAACGTACCGGCATTGGCACAGAGAATATCGACACTACCAAACGTGTCTTCCGTGTATTTCACTAAAGCCTGAACTTGTTCCCAACTGGATACGTCGCATAAATAGTAATCTGCAGTACCACCGTGGGTATTGATTTCATCAACAGTCTGCTTAGCCGCCTCTTCTCCACGAGCGGCAATCATCACTTTGGCCCCTTGTTTCGCAAATACACTGGCAATGCCTTTGCCAATGCCTTTTGAGCCACCTGTAACGATGACAGATTTATTTTTAATAGAAGTGAGCATGCGCAATTCTCCCGAGAGTTAGTGAATAATGGTGTGACTGTATTTTTAACACAAATCTGTTACTTTGCAACAAAAATATTGCAAGTCAGTAAAAATGAAGTTATAAATGTGGCTAATTGACACAGTTACAGAGGTTATCTTTATGGCAGGTTTATATAATTCCCAGTTTGTTCAACGCCTAACACGCGGTGTGAAAGGCTTGCTTCCAATGTGGGATGTCTCAGAAAAGGCCAACATTTCCTTACTGACTGTGTCTGAAAACGCCACATTTCTGATTCAAGATGAGGCACGAAATCAGCGTTTCATTATTCGCGTTCACAGACCTAATTATCATTCTAAAAAAGAGATCCTGTCTGAACTGATGTGGATTCAATCACTACGTCATCAGCAAGTCTTGAATACACCCGAGCCATTAACAATGACAGATGGCAGTTTAGTGGCAGAATTTGACGATGAGGGGGCAGCTAGGTACGTGGTGGCCTTTGAGTTTCTTCCTGGGGATCAACCAAATGAGGATGAATCTTTAGTCGCAGGGTTTGAATTACTCGGTGCCACCTCAGCAAAACTTCATCAACATGCGAAAAACTGGACACTGCCGGATGGCTTTGAACGTAAAAAATGGAATTTTGAGAGTGCCTTTGGACCTGAGCCTTTATGGGGGGATTGGCGAGAAGCGCTTGGCTTGGATGAACAGGGGAAAGTGGTACTTGAGCAATTATGTCAGCTACTCGAGTCACAGTTAGAGGCCTATGGTGAGGGAGCAGACCGCTTCGGCTTAGTTCATGCAGATCTGCGTTTAGCGAATTTATTAGCAGACGGCCATGATCTTGGTGTGATCGATTTTGATGATTGTGGTTTTAGCTGGTTTATGTATGACTTTGCTTCAGCCGTCTCGTTTCTTGAGTTGTCGCCATTGTTGCCGGAATTAGAACGAGCCTGGGTTCGAGGCTATAAATCCATCTCACCTCTATCAGCAGAAGATGAAGCGATGATATCCACATTTGTGATGTTCCGTCGATTATTACTCACTGCCTGGGTGGCAAGTCACCCTGAAACAGAAACAGCAGCAGAAGCCGGGTTTGATCAGTACACGCAAGGCACTATTGAGTTAGCAAAGCGATATCTTGCCGAAAATGAACAGCAAGACACATCACCGCTAAGTGAAAAACGTATTCTCGATATGAACGCTTTTGAGGCTAAATCGGGTCAGCACAAGGAGAACGTCACACGGCGTCTTGATAATCTTGGTGCTGCTTCGGTTTTGTTTTACCAAGAGCCTATTGAAATGGTGTCTGCACAAGGTGCCTGGATGCAAGCCGCTGATGGTAAACGTTATCTGGATTTTTATAATAATGTGCCTTGTCTTGGTCATTGTCACCCGAGTGTCGTTGCTGCGGTGTCAAAACAAATTGCGACATTGAATGTACATACACGCTATTTGGTCAGTGTGGTGGATGACTATCTGGAGTCACTGAAAGCGACGCTACCCGAGTCAGTATCTAATGTCGTGATGACCTGCTCGGGTAGTGAAGCCAATGATTTAGCGATGCGTTTGGCTGAGCAGGCTTCAGGCGGAACAGGCTTTATTGTGACGGAAGATGCCTACCATGGTAATACCAGTCTGGTGACAACCGTCTCACCCTCCATTATCAAGCAAGGGAGTTTGCCCGATAATGTGGTAGCTATTCCGGCGCCATCATCGTCTGTGTACGAAGGAGACATAGCTGCCGGTTTTGCTGCAAAAGTCGCGGAGGCAATTGACACCTTACAACAGCGTGGTATCAAAGTGGCGGCACTGTTGGTAGATACCATTTTTTCTTCAGATGGTATTTTTTCCGAACCTCGTGGCTTTTTGAAACAAGCTGTTGAGGTTGTCCGCAACGCTGGCGGCGTGTTTATTGCTGATGAAGTTCAGCCTGGATTTGCCAGAATGGGAGAAACCTTCTGGGGCTTCGATTTTCATGGGATCATTCCCGATATCGTCACCATGGGCAAGCCGATGGGGAATGGATTCCCCATGGCTGCGGTGGCGACGCGACCCGATTATTTACAGTCCTTCTGTGCTGATGTTGGCTATTTTAATACCTTTGGTGGCAATCCGGTTGCGGCGGCTGCCGGTCAAGCTGTACTCGATACCATTCAACAGGAAAATTTGCAGGAAAATGCACGTAAGATGGGGGACTACCTCAAGCAACAACTCCAGTTTATAGCGCAACAATCGTCTTATATTGCTGATGTTCGTGGCCAAGGCTTATTTTTGGGTATTGATATTGGTGAAAAGGATAATAAACATAACCCTAATCCCACCAAGACACGACATATTATTAACGGTTTAAAACAAGCAGGGGTATTGATTGGTGCAGCAGGCAAGTACGGCGCTACCTTGAAGTTACGTCCTTTGCTAACCTTATCGCGATATGAGGCTGATTTCTTCTTAGACGCTTTATCAAAGCAGGTCTAGCCTCACTAGCATACTCATTGAGGTCAGTTAACTTGTTGATGCCTCAATGAGGCCGACCTTATCATCACTCAATGCTTTCTTTAAGGGACCACTGGGTTGGCGGTCAGTGACTAAATGATCGATCTCATTCCACCTGGCATAACGCGCCGTGGCCATGCGATCGAATTTACTGTGATCAGCGACCACCATATTGTTGGCACTTTGGCGAATCATCTGCTTATAAACATCAGCAGCATCGGTAAGCGCGTCAGCAGGGCCAGTTGGTGCCAAGCTGCTAGCACCTAGAATGGCCCAGTCCGCCGTGTAATCGGATAAAAACTGACAGGTTTGTGAACCATGTGTCGCGCCTTCTTCACCATGATAGACACCGGGTGCCATAATCACGTTAATAGTCGGGTTAAACGACAATACGGTTGCCACACCAAAGGCATGGGTGATGACCGTAATATTGTTCATTTCATAGGCTATGCGCTTGGCGACTTCGACGGTGGTCACCCCCGAACCTATCATCAAGACTTTGGCACCTTTCAACATGGGCGCTGCTTTTTTGGCAATGGCGGTGCGTTCGGCCAGATTGGCTTTATGTCGCTCATTTAATACAGGTTCTGCTGCCTGTCTCAGTAAGGCGCCACCATAAGTACGACTAATCAGGTTTTGTTCTGCCAACTCTTCTAAATCACGACGAATCGTTTCTGTCGTAACTTTCAGGGTTTTTGCTAATTCACTCACCCGCATAGAAGGATTGATGGTGAGCTCGTCAATGATTGCCTTGTGTCTTGCGATTTTTTTCCGTGACATGGTTACAGCCTTATGAAGAACCTAGAAGTTATCATAAAATTACTGATGGCCAACATCTCTGTTACAAGGTTTTTTTATCGAGCGAGTGAATGGAAAGGCATTTCTAGGGTAGTTCTTCTGGAAGAACTGGCTGTGGTAGATGACTGGATAAGCCGAGTAAAAATGCTTTCAGATCGGCCAGTTCTTGTTTTGACAGATCCAAGGGTTTTATTAGTGGCGATAATTGAGCGGTGGGAATGTCATCGGTTTTATCATCGAGTTTCGCATTTTGCCACCACCCCATATTGTACATAGCTAGCAGCATATCCAAATCCGTAACGAGGCCATTGTGCATATAGGGTGGCGAAGCGATACCTGTCCGTAATGCAGGTGTTCTAAAGGCACCGACATCTTCTGCTTTTCCCGTCATTTTATAGCGGCCCTGGAAATTACCGACTTGGTCAAATGATGTACCCAAGTGATGGAATTGATTATCACTGAGTAAGGGGCCATTGTGGCAATGGATACAACGCGCTTTTGTGCGGAATAAGTGTAGGCCTCTAATTTGCTGGTCGGTGAGTGCCGTTTGTTTACCTTCCATAAAGCGATCAAAGTCTGATGGCGATGAGCGAACTGTTCGCACAAAAGTGGCAATAGCCTGAACGATACGTTCAGGCGTGATGTTTTCGTCACCAAAAGCGGTTTTGAAAAGAGCAGGATAGGATGCGGTCTTCGCCAGTCGTTTTGCTGCATTCTCAGGATTCGCTGCCATCTCAATCGGGTTGGTCCAACTTGCCAGCGTTTGTTCTTCCAGACTGTTGACTCTGCCATCCCAAAACAATTGCTTGAGAAAGCCAGTATCAACGATAGAGGGTGAGTTGATGTCACCTTGAATACGATTATGTCCAATCGCTTTTCTTCTGCCATCAGCCCAGGCTAAATCTGGATCATGACAAGAGGCGCAAGCAATCTGCTGTGATTGTGATAAACGTCTGTCGAAAAAAAGATGTTTACCGAGCTGTTGCTTTTCCTCAGAAAAGGGATTGTCGAGTGGAAACTCAATCTGCTGGGGTAAAGGCATGAGTGGTTGCACCTCAACCCCAGCATCAAGTTTGGCTTCGGGCCAGTGTGTGACACCTTGCCTGTATTGCTCGATGAGCGTCATTGTGTCATTTTCTGCAAACGCCATTCTTGGCATTATTATCATCAGGACTAATACCAGCAGCTGGCTGTTTATATAGTTCATCGTCGACATCAGTAGCGATACCCAATTTCGAACCAGAACTGACGGCCTAAACCAAATAATTGGGTGCCCGATTCCGTCGTCACCACATTTCGCTTATCTGAGACGTTAATGATATCGGCTCGAATGTAAGGTGAGGAGGGGCGTGAAAGTAGCGCGTATTCAACACTGATATCCCAGCGCGTGGTTCGTCCTTGATTTTCTGTTTCATAACTATCCAGGCCGGTATCATCATCTTTACCTAAACTTTTTAAATATTTATAACCGTTGGTAAAGGCCCAGCTATTTTTAACCAGTAAACGATCATCAAATGCCTGCATGATAATGTCCAGATTAGCTGTCACTGGTGTGGCGAAGTCACCGGCAGGTAATGCTCGGCGAGCGACTTGATTACCTTCAAATATGACCTGTTCATTCGCATCGACACTAGATAGATAACCGCCACTATCACCATAGCGAGCATCAGTGTCTTTATCCATCCAACTCACGGTTGAATTAACTAACCATTTCATACCAGCAAATCGGAAAGGTGAAGAACGCCAGAACAGATCGACTTGTTGTGTATTACTGCTGCCTGAGTTTTCAAACCAACTGACTTCGGAAGTAGAATCATAATGGGTTCGAATTTGTTTACGTCCCTGGCGTTCTACGTATTGGAGGCCTGCTTGCCCACTTAATACTTCAGCATAGAGTCCTACGCTGTATTCATCATCATAAGGTGTATCGAGGTCGCGAAACTCCCACTCTTGTGTTGGATCAATAGTGGTCCAATTGTCACTTGCACTATCGCGTTCACGAATGCTCATGCGACTACGTTCTTCTTCTCGTAAGCGATAAGATAAAAAGGACTTACCGTAGTAACGGTTTGCACCAACGGTAATACGTGCTGTTTGCGTGTTGTTTAAATAGACACCTGCTTGAATTCTTGGTGCTAAATTGACATTGTCTAACCAATCATCATGTTCCACTCGCACACCAGCACGCCAAAAGACATGCTGGTAGTCACCGTTTAATTCAGTAAACGCAGAAATATCCATATTATCAAAGGCAATTTTCCCCGCCTGGTAAATGACTTCCCGGCTATGAAACTGATCGCTAGGCGCCCATGAGCCCGGTGAGGTTTGAGGAGGGAGTGGCTGAGTGAAGTCTAAGGTGTATTCATTGAAGGTAAAGTCATTTCCGCGATCCTGCATGTAACGAGCCCATTTCAGCTCGGTACCATAGCGCCATACATGGGACTCATTCAGTGAGGTGGTAAAGTTAAGTGTTGAACCAATCGTATATTGACGGTTGGCTAAATCACCATATCCGCCAAAAATCCCCGCTTCATAGATACTGGTGTATTTATATTGATCAATGGTGTTGCTTTCAAACTCACGTTGATCGGCATCGGTACCTGCATTGAGATTAAGATCCATACGAGTGTCAGCGAATTGTTTCCCAAAATTAACACTCGCATTCAGACCTTGATGTTGTCCTTCAAAGTCTGAACCAATGTAGTTAATCAGGAAACTGTCTTCGTAATAATCGCTGTAGGCGACTGAGGCATTGAGATCATAATCACGTTCGAGCAGGTCAAATCTAACCACGCCGTATCGTGATTCTTTATCTAGGGTTTTTTCATCGGAAGGTTTAAATATACGCCCTGTGTCAGCAAAGTAATCAAAATCTAATTTCACCAGTTGCTTTTGGGAAATATGTGATTCTTTTTCACTATAACCTGCAAAAACACCTATATCACCTATTCGTGTCGCGCCTTGCAGAGCTGTCTCTGATTTACGGAACTTAGGATGATAATCTCCGGGCAAGCCAGTTGGTAATTGTCTTGCCCCATCTTCAAAAAACTCACCTTCTTGAGACTCATCAACATGAAATTCCGTCCAGCTGTCTTGGGTTTTACGGTGTTTGATTTGAAATTCGTCTCGTCCTGAATATGCTTTGGTTTCTGCTTTGACGACACCACCAACAAATCCTCCTTCACTGGCTGAAGCATTCACATCAATGACAGTTAAATTATCCAGAAAAGTGGGGTCAACAAATAAACCTTGAGAGTGTCCGGCAACCCGTGTGTAGTTCGAAGCACTTTCTTCAAGAGCAGGATCCAGCCGACTGTCAATACTAGCCCCATCAAGCATTAATTTATTTTGATATGGAGCTGCACCACGAATGGAAAACTCTGCTGGTTTGATATCACCTTGTTGCAGGCTTGAGCTGGCCGTGTCATCGACACGTACTGAAGGGATAAGGCTCAGTGCTTCTGCCAGATCTGACCTAAGTGATTGGCGCATTTCGATAGAGGTGAGGGTTTTTATTTCTGGGTTATGAGGTAATGCTTCAATATTCAGTTGTGGTAAATCTACGCCTGATTGATCCGCACTCTGAATAGGAAGGATGGTGTAACTTAATTCACCATTTTTGACGTATCTTAGCCCACTGTGCGCCAATATTTGGTCTAAAGCCTGATAAATGCTGCGAGCCTGCTTAGCACCTGGGCTTGATTGATCCCTAACTAAATCTGCTGAAAAACTAATCAGTAACCCTGTTTGTTGACCGAGTTGGTTAAGGGCAGTCTCTAAAGACCCAGCAGGTATGGAAATTTGCTTTGATTCGGTCACGCTAGTGCGCTTTGATGAAGTATCGTCTGCGAAGCTGACGGAGGGAAAGACGATACTTGTGCTGGATAGCAGGAGAATATTGAGTATTGTCGAAGATAAATAAGTTCGATTCATAATGGATTCCGTGGTTTGTTCTGTTGTTATTACTCAGGACGAACCAGGAAAAAAATCAGCTCATTTTTTTTCAGATAAATGAAACCAGATGCCAAAACGTTTTGTGTAATTTAGGTTGAGCGCTCTACTAACAGCATTCATAACTGCTGCTAAATCGTCGGTTGGGTATGAGCCTGAGACTCTCAAATTAGCAATCTGTGGTTCATAGCGGATAAAGGCATGATGGTATCGACTGAGTTCAGAGACAAAGCTGTTCAAGGGCATATCAGATACGATTAACATGCCTGTTTGCCAGGCAAGCGTTTGTGTATTGGCCTTGAACATCGACATTTCTCCTGACGCAGTCAATGTCAATGCCTGGTTTTCCTGAAGTGTCCATGATGTCAGATAGTGCTTCTCGGTCACGGTTACTTGGCCTTCAAATAGTGTGACTTGTATCAGTTCAGGGTATTGTGTGACGACAAAGTGGGTGCCTATCGGTGTGATATCTCCGATAGCTGTTGTCACTTTCAGCTGTTGTTGAGGGTGCTGTTCGGCATGGGTGATGATCGCTACTTCACCTTGCTTGAGTACGAGAGTCATCAATGTATTCGTTTCGTCTATCTCAATGATGGTGTCAGTATTGAGGTGGACTTCAACACCATTTGCCAGTGTCCAGCTACGGTGTTCACCTACTTTGGTGGCGAGTGTCTTATTTTGTTGATGGGTGACAGGTGAACCGATAAACCATGGGGTTGAGCCAATCACCGCAATACCAAATAGAGATTTAAGCAACTGTCGGCGAGGTCCGGGAGATGGCTGACTGAGAACGTGTTGGCTGATTGGACGACGCTGTGGCGCGTTAATATCATTAAGCATCATGTCAAAAGCAGCAATCTTCTGCCAGGCTTCATCATGAACCGATGATTGCTGTCGCCATGAACTGATGCGTTGTTGAGTTAAAGTGTGATTAACAGAATTTTGTAGCTCCAACCACCAATCGGCCGCTTCTTCTGCAATGGTGAGTGGGATTGTACTTTCGTTGAGTGATCGCATCGTTATACTGACAAATTAAAACAACAACTCAACATGGCTTGCTTCAAATGGCGCTTCACGGTGCTGATGGATATAGCGAGTCTATTGGCTGTGTCGGCATAATTTAAGCCTTCCAGCTGAACGGCGATAAATGTCTGACGAACATCTGTTTTCAGTTGTCTTAGTCGGTTATCCACCTGAATTAATAACTCTAAATGCTCCACTTGCTCTTCAGCTGATGGCGCTAAATCTGGCTCAAGTTCGCTAACGCATTGCTGATAAGCCGTTTCAATGTTCTTTTTACGCCAATGATCGGTCAATAGGTGGCGAGCAACCGTTTTTAAATAAGCATCACTATCTTCAATAACATCGTTTTTTACCCGTTTTAACAAGCGCTCAAAGGTATCGTGTAGTAAGTCAGCAGCCAGATGGTTGCAACCCAATTGTTTATACAGCCAACTTCGCAGCCACTGTTGATTATGGATATACAACATTTCAATCTGCTTAGAAGCGTGTTGTTGTGAACTAGTATGTTTCATTCAAGAGATATTTTTATAGATGATAATGATAATGTTTCTTATTATCATTTGTTGCGGAGCAACTGTAAAGTGGAAGAATTTATATTTGAGAAACAGGCATTGATGCGAGAAAATGGCTCGTTTGTCGTCGATGACGATACTGAAACTCTTGAAAGTGATTAAATTATGTCTAGCCCAGTCCAAAAAGCGGCTTCAAAGCGCCGCACTTTTGCGATTATTTCGCATCCTGATGCCGGTAAAACGACCATCACTGAAAAACTCCTCTATTTCAGTGGCATGATCCAATCCGCGGGCAGTGTTAAATCTCGCAAGACTGATAAACATGCCACTTCTGACTGGATGGAAATGGAGAAGGAGCGGGGCATTTCTGTCACCTCATCAGTGATGCAGTTTCCATGGCGTGATGAGATTGTGAATCTGCTTGATACACCGGGCCATGCTGATTTCTCGGAAGATACTTATCGCACATTGACCGCTGTGGATTCAGCCTTAATGGTAATTGATAGTGCCAAAGGTGTTGAAGAACGGACTATTAAGTTGATGGAAGTCTGTCGTCTGCGTGATACGCCGATTCTGACCTTTATTAACAAATTAGATAGGGAAGGTCGTGAGCCTGTTGAATTGTTGGATGAAATCGAAACGATTCTAAATATAGGCTGTGCGCCGATCACATGGCCTATTGGCATGGGTAAAGGCTTCAAGGGGATTTATCACTTATTAGATGATAATGTTCATTTGTTCGAAGCGCATGCCAAAGAAGCGGGTGAAGTCATAGAAGGGCTTGATAACCCTCGCTTAGATGAGCTATTCGGTGGGCTGGCGGAAGACTTACGCATGGAGATTGAGTTGGTGCGTGGTGCCAGTAATGAATTTGATTTGGAGCTGTTTTTAGCTGGCGAGTTGTCACCTGTGTTTTTTGGCTCAGCGATGAATAACTTTGGTATTACAGAGTTATTGGATTCCTTTGTGAAATATGCGCCACCGCCACAATCTCGTGAGACAAAAACACGCGTTGTTGAGTCTGGTGAAGAGAACTTTAGTGGCTTTGTATTTAAGATTCAGGCGAATATGGATCCAAAGCATCGTGACCGGATTGCTTTCTTACGCGTGTGTTCAGGTAAATACACTAAAGGTATGAAGTTGCATCAGACTCGTATTGGTAAAGATGTGACTATCGCGAACGCCGTGACATTTATGGCGGCGGAACGCGAACAAGCCGAGGAAGCTTATCCTGGTGATATTTTGGGTATGCACAATCATGGCACGATTCAGATTGGCGATACATTTACTCAGGGTGAAGATCTTCAGTTCACCGGCATTCCTTATTTCGCACCAGAGTTATTTCGTCGTGTCAGATTGAAAGATCCGCTTAAAAATAAAGCCTTATTGAAAGGCTTGCAGCAATTGAGTGAGGAAGGGGCAACACAGTTATTCCGCCCACTTGATAATAATGATCTCATTCTGGGTGCGGTGGGTGTGCTTCAGTTTGACGTGGTGGTTCATCGTTTGAAAGGTGAATATAACGTGGAATGTGCTTATGAAGCGGTTCAGGTATACACCGCCCGCTGGGTCTATTGTGATGATGTCCGCAAACTGGAAGAGTTTAAAAAGAAAGCGTCGCAAAACCTGGCATTAGATGGTGCCGGAAACCTGACTTATATTGCACCAACGCGGGTGAATCTTGACCTGACGATGGAACGCTGGCCAGATATCGATTTCCGTTCCACACGCGAACATCTCTGATGGCTGAATAGCTATTGCCTGATTGAGGTTGGATATTATATGATAATGATTCTCATTTATTTAACCCGTCAGGCAAGCTATGTCCGTTTTTCAGGAGTCAGAGCAACAAACGATATCTAATCTCTATCGTCAACATCATACTTGGCTGTTTCGGTGGTTACGCGGCAAAGTGGAATCTACCGAGTCTGCGGCGGACATTTCCCATGATATTTTTGTCACATTACTGGCGCGTGAAGAGCAACTCTTACTCACAGAACCACGCGCCTTTTTGACAACATTGGCAAAGCGAAGTGTGGCTAATCACTGGCGACGTCAACAAGTAGAAAAAGCGTATTTGGAAGCCATTACCGATATGCCTGAAAGTCTCCAACCATCAGAAGAAGAACGCGCCATCATTGTCGAAACCATAGTGGATATAAACCGGCGTTTGCAGGGCTTACCGTTGGATGTAAAGCGCGCTTTCCTCTATGCGCAATTGGATGGCATGAAGCAACAGGAAATAGCTGAAAAATTAGCGGTGTCGGTGTCCACTGTTAAGCGATACTTAACTCGGGCAGCAGCGCAATGTTATTTTGCAATCACCGTCAAATAATCCATGCCAGACGCAATACAGGTTGAACAAAAAATCGCATTAGAGACTATTGAGTGGTATCTGGCGTTATCCGAACAGACGGACGACAAGCTCTTGTATCAGCAATGGCAGTCGTGGTTGGCAGCCGATCCTCAGCATCAGTTAGCTTGGTCAAGAATTGAACAAGTCAATCATGGACTTAATACCTTACCTACGCCATTATCACGCGCTATTACGGAAAAAACGCTGTTCAAAACAGATAAAAGTCGGCGACATGTCTTACGCTCGCTGGTCGGCATAGCGGTTATGAGTGGTGGCAGCTGGGTTTATTTTAAGAATGAGACTTTCTTACTCCCGTTACTGGCTGATTACCGGACTGGAATTGGTGAAACCCGTTCGGTGACACTCTCAGATGGTACCCAAGTGGACATGAATGCCAATAGTGCCTTTTCTATTGCGTATTCAGAAAACCAACGACACCTGACCTTAATCAGCGGTGACATTATGATCACGACCGCGAAAGATACCAGACCTTTTTTATTGAAAACGGACTGGGCTGATCTCAAGCCAGTAGGCACGCGTTTTTATGTCAGGCAGCGAGACAACACGGCATTGTTGGCTGTTTATGAAGGTGCTGTCGATTTTATCCGGGGAAACCATCTGCCACTATTAAGAGTGAAGGCAGGGCAACAGATCAGCTTTAATGCCACTGAGCTGGGAAGCGTTATGTCCGCACAGGAAAGCATGCTCGCTTGGCAACAATATATGCTAGTGGCTGATAACATGCCTCTAGCTGAGATAGTGACTCAGTTACAAAATTATCATCATGGCTGGCTACGCTGTGACCCTTCAATAGCAGACCGTCGGGTGTCTGGTACTTACCCTCTAAGTAATATAGATCAAGTTCTAAAAGCTTTAGCGGCAACACTTCAGATTGAGTTGGTCTATAGAACACGCTATTGGATTACACTCAAACCACAGCAGAAAATTTAAATTTTTTGGTCTGTTTTTCATTCTCACGTGACACAACAAATAGATACCTATTTGTTAATGGAAAGTGAGGACTCTCATGTTCAATAAACCCGCTTTATTAAGCGCAATGACGCTAACCACTGCTTTGCTCGCTACAGCTGGCGTGACCCTTTTATCCACCACACCTGTGCTGGCTGCGGAACAGACTTCGGCGCAGAGTGATAAAAAAATAAGCTTTAATGTTTCGGCAGGTGATTTGGCCACGGCTCTGAATCAGTTTGGACGACAAGCTGGCATATTACTCAGCTTTTCACCTGAACTTACGGCAGCTTATAAAACCTCAGGACTGAAAGGTAACTATCCGATTAATGAGGGACTGCAAACCTTATTGCGAGGTACGCCTTTGTCCGTCGTTCAACAATCAGAAACCAGTTATCGGCTGACTAAAAGCAATGATAAATCAGCCGATTTACCCGTCGTGACTGTCACTGGACAGCAAACTTCATTTTCAGCGTATGACCCGATAGAAAGTTACAATGCGGAGAGGAGCGCTAGTGCGACAAAAACGAATGCATCCATTTTTGATACCCCACAGTCCATCTCGGTGGTCACACAGAAGCAGTTAGTTAATCGCGGTGTGAAAACCGTGACACAAGCCTTGCAATATATGCCAAGCTTGAGTGTGCCATTTGGTTATGACACGCGTTACGACTGGTTTAGCTTGCGTGGGTTTGATGCTAAATCGCAGGTATATCGTGATGGTCTTTTAATACCAACGAGTACCTATGGCTTACCGAGAGCAGATAGCTACGCACTGGAGCGGGTTGAAGTCATTCGTGGCCCGAGTTCTGTCACTTATGGGCAAGCGCAACCGGGTGGTTTGGTGAACTTAGTTAGCAAGCGACCTACAGAAGACACCTTACGTGAGTTACGTCTATCAGCCGGCAGCGATGACTTTTTTGAGTTAGCAGGGGATTTTAGTGGCAAGGTTGATGATGAAGGTAAGCTTCTTTATCGACTGGCCTTTGTCGGAAATGATGCCAATTCTGAAGTCGATTATAACGATGCTAAACGTAAGATGGTGGTACCATCATTAACTTGGAATATCAGTGATGCCACACAATTAACCGTATTGGCTGTTGAGCAGCACGATGAGCAAATTTATAGCTTTAATAGCCATTTCTCACCAGCATTATTGAAAACATTTAGTGATTTTAATGGTGGAGCGAAGGTGTACGACCGTGAATTTGGTTTTTTCGATGGCGAGGAAGATTTTAATAATTTTGATCGCGATTATCGATCGGTCGGGTATGAGTTTTCGCATGCATTTAATGACACTTGGTCATTCAGACAAAACACACGTTATGACGAAGTCGATTTGGATTTCAAAGCGCTTGGTATCAGTCAAAATGTATTTGCAACCGACTTAACAAGAGGAATACAGGGAAGAGAGGCATCCCGTAAGAAGGAAGAGTTAAATGCTTTTGCTGTAGATAATCAGTTATTAGCTCATTTTGATAGTGGAAAGCTAACTCATGACATACTGATTGGTCTTGATTGGCGTTATTCCGATAAAACAGAAAAGAACTTCACTGGAACAGCCTCAGCCATTAATTACTTAAACCCAGTGTATGGCTCAACTGTTGGTAATTTGTCTCTTAGTAGCGATAAGGATATCTATTCACGTCAAACGGGGATTTATATTCAAGATCAACTCGCTTATAAAAACTGGCGATTACTGATCGGTGGGCGATATGACTGGGTCAAGAATGATGTTGATGTAAATTTCCCAAACAATGCAAATGATGCAGATAAGTCTGCGGAAGATTTTTCGGGGCGGGTTGGTCTGGTATATAAATTTGATAATGGTCTTTCACCTTATGTCAGTTATAGCGAATCATTTAACTTAGTAGCCAGCACTGATGCGGAAGGTAATTTATTTGACCCAGAAAAAGCCAAGCAGTATGAAGTGGGCGTGAAGTATGAACCCCAAAATATGGATGGTTTTATTAGTCTTGCCTTATTTGATTTGACCAAAGATGATTATGTGATTACAGAATATGATGCATTCAATTCTAATGGTGTGTCTCGTCAGGTAGGTGAGGTTAATTCGACAGGGGTTGAGATTGAAGCTGGCTTAGAACTGTCAGAACAACTAAAACTCTCAGCCGCATATAGCTATGTCGATGCCCGAATTACTGAGAGCCCCAATAGCTGGGAAAAAGATAGCCTTATTCCAAATCAGCCTCGATAAACAGCAAGCTTATGGTTGGATTACACACAAACAACGGGTGTATTGAAAGGTTTAGGAATGGGCGCTGGTGTTCGTTATGTAGGGGAGAGCACGTATATAGGTACGGATAGTTTGAGCACATCTACGGTGGATATTGAAACTGGTGGTTACACATTAACGGATGCCAGTATCCGCTATGACTTCGATGATGTCAGACTGGCACTGAATGTCAGTAATTTATTTGATCGCGAATACACGACGACGTGTACCGACTTAGTCTGCTACTTTGGTGATGGCCGTCGCGTAATAGCTTCAGCGACCTACAACTGGTAGTTTTCAACGGGTGGCATGACTTATCGTGCCACCCTTTTTTCTTATTTGTTGCCAAACACTTACTGACTCAAGCAGAATAGTCCTGAGCACTTCAGAGAAGAGGGGCAGGACCATGAAAGTCAGATCGATTACCAAAAATAAAGGTAAACCTGTCATTGGCTTATCGCCAACAGATAGCTTGAATAAAGCGGTGGCGATGTTAATGGAGCACCGAATCGGTTCATTAATCATCACTGAGCCAACAGGTGCGATGGTGGGCATTTTATCTGAGCGGGACATTCTTAAAATACTGGACACTCATCCAGAACAGTGGAGTCAGATGGTGGTGAGTGATGCCATGACCCCAAATCCCTATACCTGCGAGCCGGATAATACGCTTGAAGAAGTCATGAATAAAATGGTGGAGCATAATATTCGTCACTTGCCAGTGGTATACAAAGGCAAACTGGAAGGGATGTTATCTATCACTGATATTGTGGAAGAGTTGCTGAAAAAAGCGAAGTTCGAGAATAAGCTTTTAAAAAATTATATCCAGAACTGGCCGGATGCCGAACAGGAAATCTAATTTGGCTCAGGTGGAAAATTGGTTGTGCGATCAATCTGCAGCTTATTGTCTTTAGCAAAATCCATCAAAAACTCGAACAGCATTTCATCTGTACTTTCCAATGATGCATCCACGACGACACATTTGATTCCGTCAAGAGTCGCTAGCCTGACATTAGGGTGAAAGATGATGCGACGCCCAGGGCCATACGAGGCAACTGCTCCGCATAAGCGTTCGGCCCAATCACTTGGACGAAACTTTCCTCCGTCCAGAGTAATCCCGCGGATGATCACCTTTTCTGATATGGACATAAAGCGTCAGCTCAATTGTGATGGGTTAAAAGCGGCATTCTACTGCAAATAATCTTGTTTGCATAAGCACTGAGTGTAAATAAAAGTGCTTTCAATGATTTAGGTCGGCAATAAAAATCCGTATAATCTCCGCTTTTAGTTTTCCTACTCTACGAGAATCTTGTGGCTGACTACAAACAAACGCTAAATTTACCTGCGACCAAATTTCCAATGAAAGCTGGTTTGCCTAATCGTGAACCACAAATGCTGGAACATTGGCAAACAATGAACCTTTACGAAAAAATTCGTGAGCAAGCTAAAGGTAGACCACAGTTCATATTGCATGATGGTCCTCCTTACGCAAACGGTGATATTCATATCGGGCATGCGGTAAACAAGATTCTGAAAGATATTATTATCAAGTCGAAAACGCTGAGTGGTTTTGACGCGCCTTATGTTCCAGGCTGGGATTGTCATGGCTTACCTATCGAGCTGAATGTCGAGAAGAAAGTGGGTAAACCCGGTGTCAAAGTCACCGCAAAAGAATTCCGTCAAGCATGCCGTGACTACGCGGCGAAACAGGTTGATGGTCAGCGTGAAGACTTTAAACGTTTAGGCGTCTTGGGAGAATGGGATAACCCATATCTCACTATGGATTACAGCTTTGAAGCTGACATTATTCGTACTCTGGGTGAAATCATCAAACAAGGTCACCTGCATAAAGGGGTGAAACCTGTTCACTGGTGTGTGGATTGCGGTTCGGCGTTAGCTGAAGCAGAAGTCGAATACGAAGATAAAACATCGCCAGCAATCGATGTACGCTTTCAGTTCATTGACCAGGCCGCTTTCGAGCAAGCCGTTGGGGAGTCAGGACAGGGTAAGGTCAGCTTACCTATCTGGACGACAACACCTTGGACGCTGCCTGCCAACCAAGCCGTGTCTGTTAACCCTGAGTTTACTTACGTACTTTTGCAAGCCGAAGGTGAGCAGTTAGTATTGGCTGAGTCTTTGTACGAAGCGGCGCTTCAGCGCTATGGAATTGAAGCTGAAGTTGTCACACGTTTTAAAGGTGAACAACTGGAAGGTTTGCAGTTACAGCACCCATTTTATGATTGCCAAGTGCCGGTTATTTTGGGTGATCATGTGACAGCCGATGCGGGTACAGGTGCTGTGCATACTGCGCCAGGCCATGGTCAAGATGACTTTGTTGTTGGTCAGAAATACAACTTAAAAGTTGATAACCCTGTTGGCGGCAATGGTGTGTTTTTACCTGACACGCCAATTTTTGCAGGCCAATCTGTATTTAAAGCGAATCCAGAAGTTATTGCCCTTTTAAAAGAGAAAGGCGCTTTGTTGGCACATATCGACATTCAGCATAGCTATCCGCACTGCTGGCGTCATAAAACACCGATTATTTTCCGTGCCACGCCACAGTGGTTTGTCAGTATGGACCAGAATGGTTTACGACAAGCCGCCATGAAAGCGATTGCTGATACGGATTGGATGCCCGCTTGGGGCCAAAAACGCATTGAAAATATGGTGGAAGGTCGCCCGGATTGGTGTATTTCTCGTCAGCGCACTTGGGGTGTGCCTATTCCATTATTTGTACATCAGCAAACAGGGGAATTACATCCTGATACTGAACAGTTGATGGAAACCGTTGCTCAAAAAGTAGAGCAAGAGGGGATTGATGCCTGGTTTGATTTGGAGCCAGAAGCATTACTGGGGGCGGAAGCTGCTGACTATGAAAAGGTCAGTGATACTTTGGATGTCTGGTTTGATTCCGGCGTGTCTCATGCATGTGTTTTAGCTCGCCGTGATTACCTAAACCGTCCTGCTGATTTATACCTGGAAGGCAGCGATCAACATCGTGGTTGGTTCCAATCTTCATTGTTGACCTCAGTGGCAACAACCGGTGGAGCGCCTTACAAAGCGGCATTAACCCATGGCTTCACTGTAGATGCTAATGGTAAAAAAATGTCTAAATCACTGGGGAATACGGTTTCTCCACAGAAAGTGATGAACAATCTCGGTGCGGATATTATTCGTCTGTGGGTCGCTTCAGCTGATTACAGTGGTGAAATGACCGTATCGGATGAAATACTAAAACGCACAGCTGACTCATATCGCCGTATTCGTAATACCGCTCGCTACTTATTATCGAACCTTGATGATTTTGACCCCGCAACAAATATGGTGGCCGTGAATGATTTACTACCATTAGATAGATGGGCATTGGATCGTGCATATCATTTACAACAAGACATTCTTGCTGCTTATGAGAGCTATCAGTTCCATGTGATTTATCAAAAGCTTCATAATTTCTGTGCGAATGAGATGGGTAGTTTGTATCTGGATATTACTAAAGATCGCCAGTACACCATGCAGACAGATAGCTTAGGTCGACGCTCATCTCAAACGGCTATGTATCTTATCCTGGAAGCGATGGTTCGCTGGATCGCCCCGATTTTAAGTTTTACAGCTGATGAATTATGGGGATATCTGCCTGGCGAGCATAATGAGTCTGTATTACTTAATCTTTGGAGTGATGCATTAGCACCATTAGATAAGGAAACAGCGTTTGATCTGCCATTTTGGAATCAAGTATTCAATGTCAGAGAAGTCGTCGCCAAAGAGCTTGAGAACCAGCGTAACGCCGGTAACATCAAAGGTGGTCTAACGGCTGAAATTAGTTTGTTCGTTGATGACAGTCTTATGGCGTTATTGAGCAAGCTAGAGGATGAATTAAAGTTTGTATTGATTACATCCAAAGTCAGTCTTCACCGTTTAGATGATAAAGCAGCCGAGCAAGCAGTCTCGACGAGTATGCCTGGGATTTTGGTGGCTATTAAAGCGTCTGAACACAAACGTTGTGAACGTTGCTGGCATCAGGTGGATTCTGTTGGAGAAAATGCTGACCATCCTGAACTATGTAGTCGTTGTATTGATAATATCGAAGGAGACGG
Organism: Methylophaga sp. UBA2513; assembly: GCF_002341285.1. NCBI lineage: Bacteria > Pseudomonadati > Pseudomonadota > Gammaproteobacteria > Thiotrichales > Piscirickettsiaceae > Methylophaga > Methylophaga sp. UBA2513. The sequence continues at coordinate 52,294 of NZ_DDNT01000022.1, forward strand.
TGAACAAAGACAGTTCGCCTAGAAATTATGCTGAAATGGTTGAATCTTTCTGCTTTGGTGATTGTGTTCGATCAACTCAGCAAGTGGTGGGCAAACAGCGCATTGGAGCTTTATCAGTCTATTGCTGTTTTGCCCTTCTTCAATATTACATTGGCTTATAACCACGGCGCTGCATTCAGCTTTTTAGCCAGCGAGAGCGGTTGGCAGCGATGGTTTTTCACTGGCTTAGCTGTCGTCGTTAGTATTGTTTTGTTGTTTTGGCTGAAACGCCTGAAAGCAGATGCAAAACTGGAAGCTATCTCTCTTGCTTTAATACTGGGTGGGGCTTTAGGTAATGTGATTGATCGTGTTATTCATGGTTATGTTATTGATTTTCTTGATGTCTACTATGGCACATATCATTGGCCTGCATTCAATGTGGCTGATTCAGCGATTTGTGTAGGCGCTATTTTGTTAATTCTCGATAGCTTCAGAAATAAAACGGAGCAGAAATGAGTTTTTGTGATCTTGCAGTAAGTGGGGTGGCGCATCTGCAACCCTATATTCCGGGCAAACCGATTGAAGAGTTACAGCGTCAATATGGTGTCCGCAATGTCATTAAATTAGCCTCAAATGAAAACCCGCTCGGCCCTCCTAAAGCAGCTGTGGCAGCGGTAGCGATGGCTGCAAAAGATATGGCCCGCTACCCGGATGGTAATGGTTACGCATTAAAGCTGGCATTAGCTGAAAAACATCAAGTGGCACCTGAGCAAATCACCCTAGGGAATGGTTCTAATGATGTCTTAGAGTTGATTGCGCGTGCTTTTGCAGGTGCTGGTGATGAAATTATATTTTCAGAGCATGCCTTTGCTGTCTACGCTATTGTTACTCAGGTTATTGGTGCGACTGCTGTGGTAACGCCAGCGAAAGATTATGGTTATGATCTGGACGCTATTCATAAAGCCATTAGTCCGCGTACCAAAATTATTTTTATCGCCAACCCTAACAACCCGACTGGCACGTGGTTAGAGCCTGAAAAAATTAAATTATTTCTAGAGAAAGTGCCGGAAAAGGTACTGGTCGTGCTCGACGAAGCCTATGTCGAGTATCTGAATATGGAAGAGAATTCAGTGCCTTGGCTTCAGGATTTTCATAACCTCATCATTACTCGAACATTTTCTAAAGCATATGGACTAGCAGGTTTACGCGTGGGCTATTCCTTATCACACCCCGAAGTTGCCGATCTTATCAATCGTGTCAGACAGCCTTTTAATGTTAGCCATTTAGCTCAAGCAGCGGCAGTGGCTGCTCTAGGTGATGAAGCTTATCTCCAACAAAGTCGTGATGTGAATGAAGCGGGTATGAAACAGCTTATTGCTGGCTTTGAAAAAATGGGTCTGCAATACATTCCTTCCCGAGCCAATTTCATTACAGTCAATGTTCATACAAATGCGTTTGAAGTTTACGATGAGCTGCTATATGAAGGTGTCATCGTTCGACCTGTGGCTAACTATGGCTTACCACAACACCTGCGTGTGAGCATCGGCTTAGCCGAAGAAAATCAACGTTTTCTTGATGCGCTATCCACTATTCTGGGTCGTGGTTAATGATTAATCGGCTTGCTGTCATAGGCGTTGGGCTGATCGGTGGTTCTCTCGCTTTATCCTTGAAATCAAAAGGGGCCGTTAATGAAGTTGTCGGTTATTCACGTAGTGATGAAGCCCGACAAGAGGCGCTCTCTTTAGGTATTATAGATAAGGCTGCAGACTCGATTGCTGAGGCTGTTGTTGATGCCGATGTGGTCTTTGTTGCCGTGCCTATGGGCGCTATGGCATCTGTCTTTGCAGAGATGAGTGAGCACATCAGACCTGAAGCCATCATTACTGATGGTGGTAGTGCCAAAGCACAAGTCGTCTCATCAGCGCGAGAGGCTTTGGGCGATAAATTCAAACAATTCGTTCCCGGTCACCCGATTGCTGGTACAGAAAAAAGCGGACCAGCGGCTGCATTTGCTACTTTGTATGAAAATCACCGTATTGTCCTGACACCTGTCAGTGAAACAGACTCAGCAGCAACAGCAAAAATTAAAATGATGTGGCAACTAACAGGGGCAGAAGTCTTTGAAATGGATGTTGAGCATCATGACACCGTGTTAGCCGCTACCAGTCATCTACCTCATGTGCTTGCCTTCAATTTGGTGGGGATGCTTGCACAACGTGATGATTGTGATGAAGTCTTGCGTTATGCCGCCGGTGGCTTTCGTGATTTTTCCCGAATTGCATCAAGCGATGCAGTGATGTGGCGAGATATTTGTTTAGCTAACAAACAAGCTATTCTGGATTTACTTGATGAGTTTCATCAAGGGATCAATAAAATCGAACAAGCGATTAAAGAGGATGACGGCGAGTATCTGGTTGAGGTATTCGAACGGGCAAAGAAAGCGCGAGATAGCCGTTTTGCCGATCCTGATTTGATCGATAATAGTGAAGTATAAACGTGGAACCAACTGACGTGTCTAGTGAAACTAATAAACGATATATTGTGCACCCTGGCGGTAAAATCACAGGTCAGGTAAGAGTACCTGGTGATAAGTCGATTTCTCATCGCTCGATTATGCTTGGTTCCATCGCTGAGGGCACCACGGAAGTAACTGGTTTTTTAGAAGGTGAAGATGCACTGGCAACACTGGCCGCTTTCCGTGGTATGGGCGTCGATATTATCGGTCCAGAGAAGGGTAATGTGACTATTCATGGTGTGGGCATGCACGGCCTCAAAGTACCAGAAACAGCATTAAACCTCGGCAACAGTGGCACATCCATGCGTTTGCTCTCAGGTCTATTGGCTGGTCAAGGCTTTGATGTCACGATGACGGGAGATAAATCATTGTCATCGAGACCGATGAAGCGTGTGACGGATCCGCTTGCTCTAATGGGAGCCAATATCGATACCACTGAAGGTAAGCCGCCTTTGACTTTGCATAAGACCAGTCATTTGAAAGGCATCGACTATGATTTACCCATGGCCAGTGCGCAGGTGAAATCGTGTTTACTTCTCGCTGGCTTGTATGCTGAAGGTAAAACTTCAGTAACAGAACCTGCACCAACACGTGACCATACAGAAAGAATGTTGCAAGGTATGGGCTATCAGGTTGAGAAGCAAGGCCGCACAGTTTCAGTTGTCGGTGGTGGTAAGTTACAAGCAACAAAAATAGATGTACCCGCAGATATCTCGTCAGCCACCTTTTTTATGGTAGCGGCTGCCATCGCTCCAGAGTCAGATATTACCCTGGAGCATGTCGGGGTTAATCCTACTCGGATCGGTGTTATCAATATCTTACGTGAGATGGGGGCCAACATTACGCTCAGTAATGAAAAAGTCACTGGTGGTGAACCTGTAGCAGATATTCGTATTCAATATGCGCCACTAAAAGGCATTCAAATTCCTGAAGATCAAGTGCCTTTAGCCATTGATGAGTTTCCTGCTTTATTTATTGCAGCTGCCTGTGCTGAGGGGCAGACAGTCCTCACCGGTGCTGAAGAGTTAAGAGTAAAAGAGAGCGATCGTATACAAGTTATGGCTGATGGCCTAACAACTTTGGGTATTGATGCACAACCCACAGCTGACGGCATTGTTATCAATGGTGGTGTCATTGGTAGTGGTGAAGTGGATAGTCATAGTGATCATCGAATTGCTATGTCGTTTGCTATTGCAGGGCTGCAAGCGGGCGGCTCTATTCAGATTAATGATTGTGCCAATGTGGTTACCTCATTTCCGGGCTTTGTCGAGTTAGCGAATAAAGTCGGCCTGCAGGTTGAAGAAATTGATGACTGATATGCCTATTTTAACCATTGATGGACCGAGTGGTTCTGGTAAGGGCACCATTGCTCAAATGATGGCCAGAGAATTAGGTTGGCATTATCTAGATAGTGGTGCGATATATCGGGTATTGGCATTTGCTAGTTTAAAACACCAGATTCCAGCTTCTCACGAAGGCGCCCTTATGAAGTTAGCGCAACACTTAGATCTTCAATTTGAACTTGATGAAAATGGACTAAAAGTACTTTTAGAAGGGCAAGAAGTCAGTCAACAAATTCGAACAGAAAAAGCGGGTAATGCCGCATCGAAAGTGGCCGTTATCCCATCTGTCAGAGCGGCTTTATTACAACGCCAACGTGATTTTGCCCAAGCTCCAGGTCTGGTCACAGATGGTCGTGATATGGGTACTGTGGTCTTCCCTGACGCACAATTTAAAGTGTTTCTAACGGCAAGTGCAGAAGAAAGGGCGTTAAGACGTCATAAGCAGTTGAAAGAGAAAGGAATTGAGAGTAACCTTTCCGATCTCATTGCAGAAATCTCGGAGCGTGACAAACGCGATAGTGAACGCAAAGTCGCGCCGTTATTACCTGCTAAGGATGCTTTGATACTGGATTCTACCGAATTAGGTATTACTGCAGTATACGAAAAAGTGCGCAGTTATTGTGCAATTTAAATTTTTGGTGCCTGTTCGATTCTTGTCGAATGGGATGTTTAACGATCTCGCATCAGCGAGTGATTAATTAGGTGATCTTGTTTCCTCAACAGGGTCAAGGATATTTAACAATGAGCGAAAGCTTTGCTGATCTCTTTGAAGAGAGTCTAAATTCAACTCCAATGCAACCAGGCAAAATTGTTACCGGTACGGTAGTCAATGTAGGTCCTGATGTTGTTATGGTCAATGCCGGTCTTAAATCAGAAGGCGCTATCCCTGTTTCAGAATTTCTGAACGAAAATGGTGAAGTGACTGTTTCTGTTGGTGACTTAGTCGACGTATCGCTGGAATCATTAGAAGATGGTTTTGGTGCAACACAACTGTCACGTGATAAAGCGAAAGCTGCCGAAGCATGGACTAAATTGGAACACGCGTTTGAAGCGGGTGAAACCGTTATGGGTATCATTTCTGGTAAGGTCAAAGGTGGTTTCACCGTCGATCTGGAAAATATCCGTGCATTCCTTCCTGGTTCTTTGGTTGATGTTCGTCCAATCCGTGATACGACTCACCTGGAAAATAAAGAACTCGAATTCAAACTGATTAAACTTGATCGTCCACGTAACAACATTGTTGTTTCACGTCGTGCGATTATGGAAGAAGAAAACAGTGCAGAACGCGAAGCGTTACTAGAAACGCTGGAAGAAGGCAAAGTGGTTAAAGGTATTGTTAAGAACCTGACTGACTACGGTGCGTTCGTTGATCTGGGCGGCATCGATGGTCTGTTACATATCACTGATATGGCATGGAAACGTGTTAAACATCCATCTGAAGTTGTTGCTATCGGTGACGAAATCGAAGTTCAAGTACTGAAATTTGATAAAGAACGTGAACGTGTTTCTCTGGGTCTGAAACAAATGGGTGATGATCCTTGGAAAGATATCGCTCGCCGTTATCCAAACAGCACACGTATTCACGGTAAAGTCACTAACATTGCTGACTACGGTTGCTTCGTTGAAATCGAAGATGGCGTTGAAGGTTTAGTTCACATGTCTGAAATGGACTGGACTAACAAAAACGTTCACCCATCTAAACTGGTTCAATTAGGTGATGAAGTTGAAGTAATGGTTCTGGATATTGATGCAGAACGTCGCCGTATTTCACTGGGTATCAAACAATGCCAGACTAATCCTTGGGAAGAGTTTGCAATGACTCATAATAAGGGTGACAAAGTCAGTGGCGCTATCAAGTCAATCACTGATTTCGGTATCTTCATCGGTTTAGACGGTGGTATCGATGGCTTGATTCACTTGTCTGATATCTCTTGGGAAGAAGACAACGAAGAATTAATTCGTGACTTCAAGAAAGGTGATGATGTTGAAGCTGTTGTTTTAGCAATCGATCCAGAACGTGAGCGTATCTCTTTAGGTATTAAACAATTACAAGACGATCCGTTCTCAGCTTATTTAGCTGAAAACCCACGTGGAAGTATTGTTAACGGTAAAGTGACTGCTGTTGATGCTCGTGGTGCAACTATTGAATTAGCTGAAGGCGTTGAAGGTTATGTTCGTGCTGCGGATATCGCTCGTGAACGTGTTGAAGACGCAAGCAAAATTCTGGCTGTAGGTGATGACGTCGAAGCGAAATTTACTGGTATGTCACGTAAAGACCGCACCTTAACTCTGTCTATCAAAGCGAAAGATGATCAAGAAGAATCTGAAGCTGTGAAAGAGTACAGTAATGTTTCTGCAGGCAACACAACACTGGGTGATTTGCTGAAAGAACAAATGGATCAGAAAGACAACTAATCGTTTTTCATATTAAAGATGAACCCCTGAATTTTTCAGGGGTTTTTCTCTAATAGATTCAGAAGATTAAAACCAATACTTCATATTGGTGTTTAGCGCATTATTCCAGGAATTTTAAAGACATGACCAAATCAGATTTGATTGAAGTTTTATCTGAAAAACAATCTCTATTGAATTATCGTGACGTTGAGCTTGCAGTTAAACTCATCTTAGAACAGATGAGTGATAGTTTGTCACAAGGAGATAGAATTGAAATTCGCGGGTTTGGTAGTTTTACCTTACATCATCGACCACCACGTGTCGGACGTAATCCAAAAAGCGGTGAATCAGTTCAGCTGGATGAGAAATACGTGCCGCATTTCAAACCTGGTAAAGAGTTGCGTGACCGTGTTAACGACGCGGCAGGATATCAGTAACACAGATGAAACTGAGTCAGGAAGCGGTTCACGAATATAACCAAATCCACTCATATACAGAACAGTCAGTGACTGTTCGACATAAAAACACACAGACATTGACGTCATACGACGCAGCGTTTGTACTGACGCCAAACCAAATATTAGAAAATATAGACGTCAGTGATATCAAAAACTTATCAGCAGACACTCTGTCTGCACTTAAAGAGCTGGCTCCGGAAGTCATTATATTTACCTCGGATGCCAGCCTCTCTTTTCCGTTATTACAAATGGCCGAATATTTTAATAAACAAGGTATTGGTACTGAGTTTATGTCACGATCTTCTGCCTGTCATACATACAATTTACTATTGATAGAAGAACGTTCTGTAATACTCATTGTTAGTCCTTGAAGCCACACATAAAATAATAAGCCGCAATCCCCCCTCATCTTGACGTCACCGATATTTCTTTTTTTTTGATGGAAGTACATAACTAATTGTTTTTTTAATACAAAATCATGCTTGGTTATGGGCGTTAAGACTGATTAACTTGACCAGAGATTTTGATCTTAGGAAAATTCCATGTTACGTGCGGGTGAGGCATTTCACAGCACACTGTGCTTTATCACACTACGTTTGATCTAGATCAATGTTTTGGTGTGAAGCAAATCAGCTGATTGATGTAAAATTCTAACTGCTTTCGATGTTCATTGAGGCACGTAGAAAAGGGTCCTAATTTTGTTGAGTGATTGACAACAAAATTGAGAGAGAGTTTTCCAAAGAGAGAAGGTGTGGTCGCTATGCAAGCGGAACAACAATATAACTATCAAGTGGTCAAGTGGTTTGCCTATATGGCATGCGTATACTTGGTCGTTGGCACCGGTATCGGTGTTTATATCGCCTCAGAACTGGCTTGGCCAGTCCTGAATTTTGATAATCCATATATCAGTTTTGGTCGTTTACGTCCTTTACATACTAATGCGGTTATTTTTGCTTTTGGTGGTTCTACATTAATGGCTACAGCGTTCTATATTGTGCAACGCACCTGCCGTACACCGTTATGGAGCAATAAATTAGCCTGGTTTACATTCTGGGGCTGGAATCTCGTTATTCTCAGCGCTGTCATTACCTTACCTCTTGGTTATACTCAATCTAAAGAATATGCTGAATTAGAATGGCCAATTGATATTTTGATTGCTGTAGTCTGGCTGGCCTACACATTTAATTTCATCATGACGATTTCAATTCGCAAGGTTTCGCATATCTATGTAGCAAACTGGTTCTTTATTGCGATGATGGTCATGATCACATATCTCCACGTTGTGAACAGTTTGGCTATACCTGTTGAGTTGTTTAAATCTTATTCACTGTTTGCTGGTGTGCAAGATGCGATGATTCAATGGTGGTGGGGACACAATGCGGTAGGTTTCTTCCTGACTGCTGGTTTCTTGGGGATCATGTATTACTTTGTACCTAAGCAAGCGAATCGTCCTGTTTATTCATACCGTTTATCTGTTATCCATTTCTGGGCCTTAGTTTTCGGTTACGTTTGGTTAGGGGCTCACCATCTTCAATATACTGCTTTACCTGACTGGACTGGATCATTGGGTGCAGCTATTTCATTGGCGATGATCATTCCTTCATGGGGTGGTGCAATCAACGGTATGTTCACATTAAGTGGTGCCTGGGACAAACTACGTACTGACTATATCTTACGTTTCTTGATTGTCTCTTTAGCATTCTATGCGATGTCAACATTTGAAGGCCCTGTTATGGCCGCAAAAACAGTAAACGCATTGTCACACTACACTGACTGGACTATTGGTCACGTTCACTCGGGCGCATTAGGTTGGGTCGCGATGGTATCTATTGGTGCGCTGTATCACATGGTAGAACGTATGTGGGGAACGACTATGTACTCAATTCGTTTGGTCAACCTGCACTTCTGGATGGCTACGATTGGTACAGCGGTTTACATCACAGCCATGTGGGTATCAGGCATCATGCAAGGTCTGATGTGGCGTGCATATGATGACTACGGTAACTTGGCCTACACCTTTGTTGAGTCTGTGGCTCAAATGCATCCTTACTATGCGATGCGCGCCGTTGGCGGACTTATCTTCTTCTCAGGTGCCTGTATCATGTTATTCAATGTCACAGTGACTATTCGTCGAGCAATTGCTAAGCCTTCGGCTGCAATGGCTACTGCTGCTAACATTTAAGGAGACTGGAATGTCTGATCATAATTCTAATAAACCAGTTACCTTCCAAGAGAAACTGGAAAAAAATATCTGGGCCCTTGTATTAGCAACAGCACTTGTGGTCTCAGTGGGTGGTATCGTAGAAATCGTGCCTTTATTCTATCTCAAAACAACCTTTGAAGATCAAGTGCATCCTGACTATGAAGAATTGAAAACAGTTCGTCCATATTCTGCACTTGAGTTAGCGGGTCGTGATATTTATCAACGTGAAGGTTGTTATCTGTGTCATTCGCAAATGATTCGTCCTTTCCGTGATGAAAAAGACCGTTATGGTCATTATTCTCTGGCTGTTGAATCAAAATACGACCATCCATTCCAATGGGGATCAAAACGTACTGGACCTGATCTTGCTCGTGTTGGTGGTAAATACTCCGATGCATGGCAGATTCAGCATCTTCGTGATCCACGTTCAGTCGTTCCTGAATCTGTCATGCCAAGCTATCCATGGCTTGATGATGCCACTATCGATGGTCCTGGGATTGAAAAACGCTTACGTGCTATGAAGGTATTGGGTGTTCCTTACACTGATGAGCAAATTAATAATGCGGCAGCAGCAGTTGAAGGCAAGACTGAAATGCAGGCCTTAGTGGCTTATCTTCAAGTATTGGGAACAATGGTCAACTTTGAACCCGGCAGGTCATATCGTGAGTAAACTTCAAGAGTATTTTCATACTAATTGGAGCGAAATGACAGCAACCGACTGGTTTGGCTTGGTGTTTACAGTAGTTATTTTTGTACTGATGGTGGTGCTCTATTTTTGGGTTCTGAATCCAAAAAACAAAGATAAAATAGAGTCTCACCGCACCATGCTGCAGGACGATGACGATACAAATTCGGAGAAATAATGATGGCTGATAATAAAAAGAATCCTAATGAAGTGCCTGACACAGGGCATGAATGGGATGGCATCAGAGAGTTAGAAAACCCACCACCACGCTGGTGGACAAATGCCCTGTATTTAAGTGGTTTGTTAGTATTGGTTTACTTTATCCTTTATCCATCACTGCCGTTGATTAATGACAGTACTAAAGGACTGTTGGGCTGGACTCAAATCAAAGAATACAAAGAAGATTTAGCTAAGGTTCAAGATGTTAGAGCACCGTTTGAAGAAAAACTGGCATCAATGACAGCTGAAGAAATTCTTGCTGACACTGAAATGCGTAACTATGCAGTTGGTTCAAGTAAAGTGTTATTCGGTGATAATTGTGCCGCTTGTCATGGTACTGGTGGTGTGCCAGCGCCAAACTCTGGTTATCCAATTCTTGCTGATGATGATTGGCTATATGGCGGTGATATCAACACTATCGTCGCTTCTCTAGCAGCAGGACGTCATGGCATGATGATGTCTCATCAAAAGACTCTAAAACCTGAAGAAGTAGATAGCTTAGTTAAGTTTGTTGTGAATTTATCTAACGGAGAAGCGACTGAAGCAGGCTGGAAACTGTATAACGCGAAAGGCTGTGTTGGTTGTCATGGTGCTGATGCAAAAGGTATTCATGAACTTGGCTCAGCAAACTTAACCGACAAAATCTGGCGTTTTTCAGGGGATCCAGAAGAAATTCGTTACACCATTTTGCACGGTGTTAACGACCCATCTGATCCTTTAACCCGTGTTGCTATCATGCCTGCTTGGAATGAGAAGCTTGCAGTGAAAATTGAAGCAGAGAAATGGGATGAAGAGCCTGAATACGAAGGTGATGAAACAGAACGTTTATCTGTGACTGAAATTAAGAAATTAGCTGTTTATGTCCATCAGTTAGGTGGTGGTCAATAATTAATATTAAAACTCCCAGTGGAGTGACTGGGAGTTTTGATAGTCTTTTTCAGGAGAAAAGAGATATGCATATTGACGCAGTTGTTATTGGAGCGATCGTATCCGTTGTACTGACCATTGTTGTGATAGGTGTTATCGGTTACAGAATCATGAAAAACTTAGACGATAAATAATTTTATCCGACATTCGTTTAAACGAAAAAAAGCCGACAAACGTCGGCTTTTTTATAACGAATTAATATCAGTAAATACTAATATAATATTGGGCGTGTGTTAAAATACACGAGCTAAATCTTTTTCCGGAGATGATATGAGTCAAACACAATCAAACGTCAATGATGATGTCACCCAAATCTACGAAGAAGTGTCTGATTGGCACGTTAATACCGGTGACCAGAAGGTCGTTGCTAAGCGTGTTAAAGGGCGTTTCAGATTAAGAAAGTGGATTGGCATGTCTGTTTGGCTGATATTTTTCTTGGGACCATACTTACGCTGGAATGGTCAACAGGCAATTTTGTTTGATATTCCAGAACGTGAGTTTAATTTCTTTCAGTTAACGATCTATCCACAAGATATCTGGATGTTGTCGTTAACCTTACTGTTTTTTGCTATTTTACTCGCTGCCGTGACCAGTATCGCTGGCCGTGTATTTTGCGGTTACTTCTGCTTCCAGACCGTTTGGACTGATATCTATACATTCATAGAGACGAAGCTGGAGGGAGACAGTCCTCAAAAAGTCATGAAGTTTAAACAAGCCCCTTGGTCTATAGATAAAGTGACTAGGGTGCTGACAAAACATACCTTATGGATTGCGATTGCACTGATAACAGGTATTTCATTTGCTGCCTGGTTTACTGATGCTTATCAATTGTGGCCTGATATTTTCACCCTACAAGCGCCTCTTCCTGTCTGGATATCGATGGCCGTTTTTGGTGTGTTTACCTACGTTTTCGCCGGTTTTATGCGCGAGCAAGTTTGCTTTTGGCTGTGTCCATATGCTCGTCTTCAAGGTGTCATGTACGATCAAGACACCATTCTGCCTGCCTATGATGCTGAACGTGGTGAACCCCGAGGTAAATTGAAAAAGGGTCAGCTTGAAGATGAATCTAAAGGCAGTTGTATCGACTGTAAAGTGTGTGTTGCTGTCTGTCCGACAGGGATCGATATTAGAAAAGGGCAGCAAGAAGGCTGTATCACTTGCGGTATGTGTATAGATGCTTGTGACAGCATTATGGATAAAACCAATCAACCGCGAGGTCTGATTCGTTATGCGTCATACAAGGAATTACATCACGATAAGAACGTTTTACCGATGTATAAACGTCCACGTGTCATTATTTATAGCTTAATTTTACTGACAGCGTTATCTGGAGTGATTTATGGCTTTTTTACATTATCACCAACAGAGTTCCAAGTAATTCATGATCGTCAGCCATTATATGTTCGTCTGAGTGATGGTGGTATTCAGAATAAATACACATTAAAAATGTTAAACAAAACAAAAACTCCAATAGAAGTCCGATACGATGTACTTGGACTTGAGGGTGCGACCTTGCATGGAATGAGTGATAAAATTACGGTTGAGCCGGGTAAAGTGGTGCCCGTAACAGCCTTGGTTCGCGTACCCGATGATAAAGTAACTAAAGGCTTGATGCCTATAGAATTTAAAGCTGAAGTAATCAATAATTCAGCCATATCAACTTCATATGAAAGTATGTTCATGGCACCTGAGTAGATGAGGAAGAGAATGCAAATTTCCCAAGAAAATAGCCAAGCAATGAAAAACCCATGGGTACTGGGGATGTTAGTATTTTTAGTGGTTTTTCTGAGCGCTAACGCTGTATTTATCTATTTAGCGTTTAAATCTCCGCCAAACCTTGTCATTGAAGACTTTTATGAAAAAGGTCAGGCATACGCCAAAACTGAAGAAGAAATTGCAAAAGAAAAAAGCCTTGGTTGGTCAGGCGTTTTATTGATGCCAACTTCCTCTAGAGTCAATCAAGTCCAAACCTATGAAGCAGTGATTACCGGACAGAACTCAGCTGGCCTGATGCTGGATTCAGTTAAGTTCTTTGCTTATAGACCATCCGATAAGCGTCAAGACTTCTCGGCAGAGATGCACCCATCAGGCCATGGAAGTTTTGTGACTGATGTCAGTTTTGCTTTACCTGGAAGCTGGGACATTATCATCGAAGCTCACCGTGGTGACGATAAATATGTGCTAACACGTCGGATTCAAATTAATCCTTAAATATTCATATTCAGTATCTGAAACGCAGGATTAGTTTTGGCAATATCTTGTTATCATTGCGGTCTACCCGTTAAAGACCCGAACGAATTCAAAACAGAAATAGGCGGGGAGGAGCGTGTCTTTTGTTGTCATGCCTGTCAAACCGTTTGCGAGACAATATACGGTGCCGGCTTACAAAGCTTTTACACAAAAGCGGCTGAAACAGATTTACTCTCGCCACCACCTGATATGCTGGGAGATCTCTCAGCCTATGATTTAGATGAAGTTCAATCTGATTTTACGGATACCAGTCAGAATGATAGAACCATTCATCTATTGGTAGAAGGTATTCATTGCGCGGCGTGTGTTTGGCTTATTGAAAATGCACTTTCAGCTTTGCCTGGCGTGCTCAATGCTGAAGTGAATTTAACCGCGCGAAGATTGAAACTGCACTGGGATAATTCAATTATTCCACTATCAACGGCATTGAATCGTTTAGCTGAAATAGGCTACTCTGCTGTGCCATTTGATCCTGAAACAGCTGAAGGAGCGCTAGCTAAGCGCCATAGAGGCTTGCTGTATCGAATGGCCTTTGCTGGTTTTGCAATGATGAATATGATGTGGGTTTCTATTGCATTATACAGCGGCGCAAGTGATGGTGAGTTTCGTCAGTGGTTTCACTGGATAGGTTTTGTGATAGCGACACCAACCTTGCTCTATTCAGGCTATCCCTTTATCCGTAGTGCACTCAGTGGTTTGAAACAGCGTTATCTGACGATGGATCTACCCATTGCGATCGGTGCAACGACAACTTATTTGTATTCAACCTATGCCACCATTAATAAGTTAGATACCGGACATGTTTACTTTGACACGGTGGTAAATTTCTTATTCGTGATTCTGGTGGGGCGTTACCTTGAAGCTATCTCGAAAAAGAAAGCGCTTTCGGCCACCAGGCGAATGCTGGAGTTACAGCCTAAGTTTGCAACGGTTTTAGTTGATGATACGTCTGAAGTTGTGCCGATACGTGCAGTACAGATTGGGCAAACGGTACTGGTTAGACCGGGTGAAAGTATTCCTGTCGATGGAATTATCATTGACGGTGAGAGTGCGGTTGACGAGTCCATGCTGACTGGTGAATCTGTTCCTGTGGTTAAGCAGGTCGGTGATACGGTCGTTGCTGGAAGCATCAATGGTGAAGGTGCGTTTCAGGTACGTGTTGAACAGGTATTACGCAATACCGCTTTAGCAAAAATCGTTGCACTGATGGATGAGGCCCAAGCGTCCAAAGCACCAATTCAAACATTGGCCGACAGAATTGTGCCGTGGTTTGTATTGATCACATTAACGCTGGCTTCTTTAACCTTTCTTTATTGGTTCCAGTCTGACTTTGAGGTCGCACTACTGGCTGCGGTGTCAGTATTAGTGGTGACGTGTCCATGTGCATTTGGCTTGGCCACCCCAATGTCTGTTGCGGTGGCTACAGGAGTGGGGGCACAACGTGGTGTGCTGGTGAAGCAAGGAGAAACACTCGAACGCCTATCTTCAGTCAATCATTTTGTGTTTGATAAAACAGGGACGTTAACAACAGGTCAGTTAAATGTTCACATGGTTGAACCTTGTGCAGAATTAACCGAATCTGAACTGCTTCAGTTGGCCGCATCTGTAGAACAGAATTCAGAACACACTATCGCAACAGCAATATGTGAAACAGCCGCTTCATCTGCATTGAAACTTCTTCCGATAACAAAATTTACAACCATACCCGGGCGGGGAGTAACGGCTTATATAGACGATAAATTGATACTTGTAGGCACACGTCAGTGGTTGAACTCACAGGATATTCACTTCCCTGAGCATCTGACCGAAAAAATGTCTCAATACGAGAAGCAAGGGATTAGTTGTGTCTCCGTTGCGGTAGATGGCTCTATAAAGGGAATTATTGGATTGACTGATTCGCTACGTCCGGATGCGCTATCGACGATCCAGTTGTTACAGTCGATGGGTACCAAGGTCACGGTACTCAGTGGTGACCGTCTGGAAGTGGTCAATGCTGTAACCCAGTCATTTTCAGATATACAACGGTTTGCAGAAGTATTACCGCAGGATAAATCTGCTGTTGTGAAGTCAATGCAAGCTCAAGGTGACATCGTGGCTATGGTCGGTGATGGTGTCAATGATGCCCCTGCATTAATTCAAGCTGATGTAGGTATTGCATTAGCATCAGGGACTGATGTATCAGTTGAGAGTGCAGATGTCGTTTTATCACATCAGGAGCTGATAAAAGTGGCAGAAGCAAAATTGCTGGCCAGTACAACCTTACGCATCATTCGACAGAACATAATGCTTTCTATCAGCTATAACGTTATCATGGTGCCATTAGCGATGTGTGCATGGGTTAATCCGTTAGTTGCCGCCATCACAATGCCGATTAGTTCATTGTTGGTTATCGGAAACTCTGCCAGAATCGGAAGACTTGTGAAGAAATAAATAGAACAAAGCCAGTTAAACTTCACTGTGCCAGGATTGTCTTTCTTTTTCTTTTCATCGCCTCGTCGTCATGAATGAAGAGTTTGGAGTATGTGATGGAAGTCATCTATGGTTTGCTCCCAGGTATGTTACTACTTGGTATTATCGGTGTTGCTGTGTTTTTCTGGGCAGTCAGAAATGGTCAATATGATGATATGGATGGTGCTGCCAATCGGGTACTGATGGATGACGATGATATGTCATCTTCTTCAGCACCCAAAGAAAAACAAAAACAGACTGAAGCCGAAAATAACGATGAGAGTAAAGATTGAGGCTATGGAAGGCTAAATGTTCAATCAATACGGTTATTCATTCAATGTTTAAAAACTGGAGTATTAAACATATGCTCCAACTGTGGGCAGCCATCACCTTAGTGGCTGTTATTGTTATGGGCATTATGGCTAATTACGCCAATAATTTGATGTCCGAGACACAGTCTATTTTCATTGAGCATCTACTGCCGATAGAAGCTAACAGCCGTCAGCTTAGTCAAGCTGCTTTACTTTTTGCACAACGACAGCAACAGTTTCTTAGTGTTTCTGATGTGTCTGCATTACCTGAATTTGCTGATAGAGCAGCAATTGAACTCATGTTCCAGGAAAATGCGCAGCTGTTATCTGAGGCTTTGGATAACCAGCAGGAGGCTCACCGCTTATTAGAGTCTTTATCAACAACATATCAAGATTATCTAGTGCTTGATAGCAAGCTTTTCCAGTTAAAAAAACGTCATCTTGAATTAGCCAGTGACATCAAAGCCAAGCAGGCTGGCAATGAGCGTGTTTCTGCCTCATTGCTAAATTTGATGGATGATCTCGAAAAACGCCTGCGCAATGATAACCTCGTCTCGCTTCTAAACTTAGCCAATCCTCTTAAAAGTCATATCAATGAGCTTCGTTTACTCAACTATAAGTTGTTTCTGCGAACAGGCTATATATCTGATTTTTCTCAATCAAAAAAACAGTTTAATACTGTTTTTGCTCAGATCGAACAGGATATTAATGCTTTCTCTAGTCAGACTTTTGAGTTGATGTATGTGTCTGAAACGTTACAAGCCATAGAAAGGCAAGTGGAAGCACTCAGGGTATTGATGGGTGGTGAAACTGGATTGATAGCGATAGAAGAAGAGAGCACAGCTACACAGTCAGCGTTAGTCAGAGAGCAAAGTGTTTCTATCAAGCTGATGTCGAGCTTAACAACGCAACTCAATCAGTTAATAAAACATATCAATTTACAAAATTATGCTGAGATCAGTGATGACGTTACTTCGGCCAATTACTCATGGTGGCAAATTATCGTTGTAAGTGTCTTTATCATGAGTGCTGTCATGATATTTGCGTATATTTTATTCAATAGGATCAACCAGCCTTTAGTGCTCATCAAAGACTCTATCCGGTCACTTTCTGAGGGGCGGTTTGAGACAAGAATATCAGTGACATCCACTCAAAATGAAGTCTCTATGCTGGCTAAAGATTTTAATCACTTTGCTGAGGTGACCCAGAATCTTATTGCTGATTACAGCAAAGCTAAAGTCACCATGCAGCATAAAAAGCAGCAACTCAGAGCAGTATTAAATAGTGTCCCAGAAGCCATTCTATCTCTTAATGAAGAAGGTTATATCATTGATATAAACCCTGCTGGTGCCAGCATGTTCGGTGGTGCTATTGAGGATCTTCTTGGTCAGCACTTATTACAGTTTTTTGCTGAAGCAAATAAGCCTGAATCAATTGATGATTTAGAGCTGGATGATGAGTCGAGTGGTGAGTATGAAGGTCTTCGCATGGACGGTACGGCTTTCTCATTATGGATTTCCGTCAGCAGGATAATCAGTGGTAGTGATGACTTTGTCTGGGTCTGTGTCATAGCGGATATCACGAAATGGAAGAAAACGAATCAGCAATTGCATCAGATGACATCAGAGTTGAACACCATTTTAGAAAACGCGATGGTGGGGATCGCTTTTATTCGTGACAGAAGAGTGATACGAGTTAATCAGAAGTTTGAAGAATTATTCCAATATAGTCGTGAAGAGATTGAAGGACAAAAAACACGATTTATCTATCCAAGCCAAATCGCCTACGAACAATTTGGCGAACATGTGTCTCAATATCTCTCAGTGGGGGAGAGTTATGAAGCTCAGCTGGAATTAGTTCGCAAAAATGGAGATAGGTTCTGGTGCGCTATGGCTGGCAAATCGATTGAAGCTGATGCCCCGCAAAACGGATCGATATGGTTATTTGAAGATGTAACAACACAGCGCCAAAATGAGGAAAGGTTAACCAATCTGGCGAGTATAGATAGTCTCACAGGCTTACCCAATAGAAATGTCTTTAATGATCGGCTTGAGCATGCAATTCACAAAGCGCACCGTGACTCTGGCCGACTTGCTGTCTGCTTTCTCGATCTGGATCACTTTAAACATATTAACGACTCTTTAGGGCACAAAGCAGGTGACAGTCTTTTAAAAGAGGTAGCGAAACGAATTAAAGAGACGATTCGTGAAGGTGATACGGTAGCCAGATTAGGCGGCGATGAATTTACTGTTATTCTGGAGAATATTCGATCTGCACAATATGTAGGGAAAGTGGCTGAAAAAATAATTCATGCCATGTCACAACCTTATTTTATTGATGGTGTTGAAATCAATATTAGCCCAAGTATTGGTGTGAGCCTCTATCCAGCGGATGGTCGTGATGTTGACATGCTGATCAGAAATGCGGATGCCGCCATGTATCACGCAAAAAAAACGGGGCGAAATAATTTCCAGTTCTATTCTGCGGATATGAACGCACAAGCCTCATTAAGACTTGCTATGGAAACGGCTTTAAGACGAGCCGTCGAGCAAGAAGAATTCTTCATTCATTTACAGCCACAAATTGATCTCGATACTGGAAAAATGAACGGTGCAGAAGTGCTATTGCGCTGGAATAGTACACAGTGGGGCTTAGTCTCACCCGCAGATTTTATACCCATTCTTGAAGATACTGGCATGATTGAATCTGTCGGTGAGTGGGTGCTGAAACAGGCGTGTCAGTGCTTTTTAAATATTAAGCATAAGCTAGCGGAAGACTTCAAATTAGCCGTTAACTTATCTGGCCGCCAATTTAAAGGCGGTAATCTTGCCAGTCGTATCCGCTATATTCTTGCGGAGACAGGTATGCCGACTAAAAATCTGGAGCTGGAAATTACGGAAACCATGTTAATGGAAGATCCTGAGCTGGCAACCTTAACATTATCTGAGCTCAGTAAAATGGGTATTAGCTTAGCTATTGATGATTTCGGTACGGGCTATTCTTCCTTGTCATATTTGAAACAGTTTCCATTGAATGTACTTAAAATTGATAGCAGTTTCATACGGGATGTCACCACCGACAAAGACGATGCCGCCATCGTCAATGCAATTCTGGCAATGACGGAAAGCCTGGGCTTGATAGTCGTTGCGGAGGGTGTGGAAACCAACGAGCAACTCAATTATCTAAGACAGCATACTTGCCAGTGTGCACAAGGCTATTTATTCAGTAAGCCTGTTAGCGAAGAAGCCTTCTATGAACTGGCAGAAAAAGAGACGCTTATTTAGTTTGATAAATTAATAGCGTCTTATTATTGCTGCTAAAAATAACCGTGAGATTAAGCTTCTGATAAAGCCAAATTATGTCTGCGTTACCTTCATCATCTGGTAATCCTGTATTAGTGCTATCAGGCGCACCAAAGCGTTCTTGAATCATTTCTTCATCTAAACGAACACTGGGTATATAGGTAATCGCTGCAACAGGTGATGACAATAAAAACTGTTTATCTTCTTCTGCCAATTCATGCTGATGCGCGCCACTAGGTTGTAGTTTTCCTGCTGATGCTCGCTCCAACATATCAGCGATTTTGTCTTCATCTACGACGAGATTCAGCACCATTTTGGCTGATAAACCACCTAAGTTCACACTATCAAAATAGGCTTCAACCGTGGCTTTATTATCCGGATCTGTAAAGATGGCTGTTTTGCCAAACACACGGAGTGCTTGTTGAGCCGTTTTATAATCAGTTTTACCTAAATGAATGCCAAATACTTGGACATTATTGTCAGGCATCACAGTCACTTCCCATGGTTTACTGGCAGGCGGTTGAGGCGATGGGATAAGCATGATGGCGGCAATGCCAACCAATACCAATAACAGCCCGACAATAAAGTTTCTGATAATGCGCATTCAAAAAATCCTGTAACAGTAGTTTAGCTCTGAAGCCAGAAAGTCACTGGCCCGTCGTTAATGAGTTTAACCTGCATGTCAGCACCAAACTGACCGGTAC
Source organism: Methylophaga sp. UBA2513 (assembly GCF_002341285.1). Lineage (NCBI taxonomy): Bacteria > Pseudomonadati > Pseudomonadota > Gammaproteobacteria > Thiotrichales > Piscirickettsiaceae > Methylophaga > Methylophaga sp. UBA2513. The sequence continues at coordinate 72,032 of NZ_DDNT01000022.1, forward strand.
AAACTTTAGGATGCTGCTTATTAGCGGCATCAACAAACTCATTAAACAGTTGATATCCTATGTCAGGCGATGCAGCAGAAGCAAAGCTGGGACGTAGGCCTTTTTGCGTGTTTGCTGCCAGGGTAAATTGCGGGACAAGCAGTAATCCGCCATTAATATCTTTCACGGAGAGATTCATCTTGTCATCCACATCAGCAAACAGGCGGTAATTGATCACTCGCTCCACCAGACGTTCAATCATCGCCGATGAGTCGTCTTTTTCAAACCCCACAAATACCAGCAGGCCATGATCGATCTCAGCAATACATTGATTATTGACTTCAACCGAAGCCTGTTTCACACGCTGCAATAAGGCTATCACTACAGTTCATCCGCGAACGCATCGGTAGCCTTGACTAAGGCATCGACCACTGCAGGTTCGCCCGCAGCATGTCCCGCAAGAGGTAACACCGTTAAGCTTGTTTCAGGCCATGCCTGGTGTAGTTCCCAGGATTGCTGTAATGGGCAAACAATATCATAACGACCATGAATAATATGGGTAGGAATATGACGTAATGAGTCAATTTCGCTCAAGATAGGCCGGTTTTCGATAAAACATTGGTTCAATGCATAATGTAACTGAATACGTGAGTGGGCCAATGGGCCGGGCGCTTCAGTTAAATCGGCTTCGTACTCATGATCTCGCATGGTCACAATCGTCGCCTCCCAACTGTTAAGAATGGCAGCCGCTGATAATTGCAGTGACTCATCAGGATCGGTTAGCCGAGTATAGTAAGCCTTCAGTGGTCTTAGTTGTTCCGAGTCATCTAGCATATGCGTTAAGCGATGCCATGCTTCCGGAAATAGCTTTGAAGCGCCTCCTGCAGCATAAACCCAATCAATATCTTGCTGGCGCCCCAGAAATGTACCACGCAATATCATGTGTATGACGTTGTCAGCGTGATCTCTTGCATAACACAACGCCAATGTCGCTCCCCACGAACCGCCAAAAATCACCCATGTATTTATACCGAGCTGGGTGCGGATATACTCCATATCACTGACTAAATGCGCGGTGGTATTGTTTTCAAGCTCACCGCTGGGCTTAGAACGTCCGCAGCCACGTTGATCAAACAACACAATACGATATTTTTCAGGATCGAAATATTGACGATGTTGTGGACGACACCCTGAGCCAGGGCCACCATGCAGAAAAACAACTGGAATCCCATCAGGATTGCCGCATTCTTCGACATAAATTTCGTGTTTCTTTCCAGAAGATAAGGTCTCTCTCTCAAGTAAATGGGTTTGATAAGGTTCTATTTCTGGGTATAGCGTTAACATCTAAAAACTCGTTTAAGGCATTCAGCGTGAACTATATCATGTGTAGTGATGGTAATTATTGCGCTATTGCGAGAAAATATAACGTTTTCGACATTGAATTAAGATCTTGTTTTTATCAACAAATCGCAGATTATTAAAAGATAACTGTCGCTGGCGTTGAAAAGACAACCAAGTAAGGCAAGAACATACAATGAATCTGCATGAATTTCAGGCCAAACAATTATTTAATCGATACGGTGTGCCTACACCTCAAGGTCAATCCGTTGCTGAACCCGCTCAAGCTCGACAAGCCGCTGAGTTACTAGCAGGCGAGCGTTGGGTCGTTAAGGCACAAGTTCATGCCGGTGGTCGCGGCAAAGCGGGTGGTGTCAAAGTGGTGAATTCTCTGGATGATGTAGAATCCGCCGCAGCCGGCATGTTAGGTACACATATTGTCACCCATCAAACTACAGCTGAAGGCCTGCCCGTACACCAGGTACTGGTAGAAAGACCGACCAATATCAGTCGTGAAATTTATCTGGCCGTACTGGTTGACCGAAGTTCACAACGTATTGTTTTTATGGTCTCAGCAGAAGGCGGTATGGATATCGAAGCCGTGGCGGAAGAACAACCTGAGGCGATACTGAATTTATATGTGGATCCTGTTGTTGGCTTACAGGGATATCAATGTCGCCGTGCAGCCTTTTTTCTTGGCTTGACTGGCAATAGCTTCAAACAGCTACAGTCCGTGATGCAAAATCTGTATCAATTGTTTACAGAAAATGATGCCAGTCTGGTGGAAGTGAACCCGCTCGTTGTTACTGATGAGGGTGATTTACTTGCTGTGGATGCCAAAATTAATCTGGATGATAACGGTTTATTCCGCCATGCCGAGTTGGCAGAGATGTTTGATCCCAGTCAGGAAGACGATGCAGAAGTTATCGCTCGTGAATTTGGCCTTAACTATATCTCTTTGGATGGCAATGTGGCTTGTATGGTCAACGGCGCCGGTCTGGCAATGGCCACCATGGATTTAATTCAAAAAGAAGGTGGGCAGCCTGCTAACTTCTTAGATGTCGGTGGTGGTACGACAGCTGCTCGCGTCGCTGAAGCATTTAAGTTGATTCTTTCTGATAAAAAAGTGAAGTCGATTTTGGTCAATATCTTCGGTGGTATTGTTCGTTGTGATCTGATTGCCGAAGGTATTATTCAGGCAGCGAAAGAAGTCGGTCTGTCATTACCCGTTGTTGTCAGACTTGAGGGCACAAATGCCCAACGAGGTCGTGAATTATTGAAAAACAGTGAAATGAGTATATATGCTGCCGATGATTTAACCGATGCTGCACGTCAAGCTGTAGCGGCAGCCCAGGAGTCGCAGGCATGAGTATTTTAATCAATCGTGAAACCAAAGTGATTTGTCAGGGCTTTACTGGCAAACAAGGTACATTTCACTCCGAGCAGGCCATTGCTTATGGCACCCAGTTTGTCGGTGGTGTGACGCCAGGAAAAGGTGGACAAACACATTTAGATAAACCTGTTTTCAACACGGTACATGAAGCAGTCGAACAAACAGGTGCAGATGCCACCATGATTTATGTGCCTGCTGCATTTGCTGCCGATGCGATTCTGGAAGCAGCTGATGCCGGTATTAAAGTGATTGCCTGTATCACTGAAGGTATTCCCGTTCTAGATATGTTACGCGTTAAACATGCTCTAGATAGTTACGATGCACATTTGATCGGTCCAAATTGTCCGGGCTTGATTACACCAGGTGAATGCAAGATTGGCATCATGCCCGGTAATATTCACCAGCCAGGAAAAATCGGCATTGTCTCACGTTCAGGTACGCTAACCTATGAAGCGGTTCATCAGACAACACAGAATGGGTTGGGGCAAAGTACGTGCGTCGGTATTGGTGGTGACCCTATTCATGGTATGAACTTTATCGAATGTCTTGAGTTGTTTGAGAATGATCCCCAAACAGAAGGTATTGTGATGGTTGGTGAGATTGGTGGCCATGCCGAAGAAGATGCCGCCGAGTTTATTCAAGCGCATGTTTCTAAACCGGTTGTGACCTATATCGCTGGTTTGACTGCGCCTGCTGGCAAACGTATGGGCCATGCTGGCGCCATTATCAGTGGCGGCAGTGGCACGGCTGAAGCGAAATTAAAAGCGCTTGAAGCTGCTGGCTGTGGTATTGCACGATCGCCTGCTGAAATTGGCGACATAATGCTGGCAATGATGGATAAAAAATAAATGCAAACACTCACGCTGGTGATGGGACAAATCAATCCCGTAGTAGGTGATGTCGCAGGAAATGTTAACAGGATTATTGAGTCTGCAAATCAGGCAAAACAACAGCATAATGCCGATTTAGTGGTGTTTCCTGAATTGACACTGAGCGGATATCCTCCAGAAGATTTATTACTCCGCCCCGGTTTGTTGAAGCGGGTTCGTAAAGCGTTAAGCACATTGGCGAGTAAGCTGGATAATATAACGGTGTTAGTTGGTCATCCAGCAGGTGATGTTGAATCGGGTTTATATAACTCTGCCTCGTTAATTGATGATGGCAAGGTGGTTTGTACTTATCACAAGCAGCAGTTACCCAATTATGGTGTGTTTGATGAGAAGCGTTATTTCGTTGAAGGTGATGAGGCGGTTGTCTTTGATTTTCGTGGCATCAATATTGGCATTACCATATGCGAGGATATCTGGTTCAAAGACCCCGCTGCCAGAGCAAAAGCCGCTGGTGCTGAGTTAATTGTCAACTTAAATGCTTCCCCTTATCACGTTGGTAAATGGCCGCTACGTGAAGCTGAAGTTAATAAGCGTGTCTCTGAAACTGGTCTGCCTGTTATCTATGTCAACCAATATGGTGGTCAGGACGAACTGGTATTTGATGGTTATTCTTTTGTAATCAATGCTGCAGGAACAAAAGTTGCTCAGGCGCCAGCATTAGAGTTTGGTTTATTCCCTGTCAGCATCAAGCGGGATGCATCAGGGGCTTTATCCTTATCTGGTGCCTTGTGCGAGCCTGAAGAGGAGTTGTCTACCATATACAAAGCACTAACGCTTGGACTGAAAGACTATATCGAGAAAAATCATTTTCCCGGTGTCGTGCTTGGTTTATCAGGCGGTATTGACTCTGCGTTAACCATGGCACTGGCTGTTGACGCCATTGGCGCAGACAAAGTGCATGCGGTGATGATGCCGTCGCGTTATACCTCTCAAATGAGTCTGGATGATGCGAAATTAATGGCCGAAGGACTCGGGGTCAAGTACAGCATTATTTCGATAGAACCCACCTTCAATGCATTTATTGACTCATTAGCCGATGAATTTAAAGGACTGCCGAACGATACAACGGAAGAAAATATACAGGCACGTTGCCGTGGCATTATTTTGATGGCCTTATCCAATAAAACTGGCTCAATGGTGCTATCGACCGGTAATAAAAGCGAAATGGCTGTGGGTTACTCGACATTGTACGGCGATATGGCTGGTGGATACTCGCCATTGAAAGATGTATATAAAACGCTGGTATATCAGTTAAGCCGTCATCGAAATCAACAGTCCCCGGCTATTCCTGAGCGAATTATTACACGTCCCCCGTCAGCTGAACTGGCAGAAGGGCAGTTGGATCAAGACAGTTTGCCTGACTATGCTGTCTTAGATCAGATTCTGCAGCGTTATATAGCGGATCAACAGTGCTTTGAAGACTTGGTTGAAGGGGGCTATGACGCGGATGTAGTTGCAAGAGTCATCAAAATGGTGGATCGTAATGAATATAAAAGGCGGCAGGCGCCTCCAGGTATTCGTATCAGTAGCCGGGCTTTTGGCCGAGATCGCCGATATCCTATCACGTCAGGCTACACCGTCACTTCAACTATAGAGTAAGGAACTACGATGAAAAAAATTGAAGCGATAATTAAACCTTTTAAGCTGGATGATGTTCGCCAGGCACTGTCTGATATCGGTGTGACTGGGATGACTGTTACCGAAGTTAAAGGCTTTGGTCGCCAGAAAGGACATACTGAGTTCTACCGTGGCGCTGAATATGTTGTGGATTTTTTACCCAAGGTAAAATTAGAAATCGCGGTGTCAGACGATAAAGTGGATGGCGTGATTGAAGCCGTCATTAAAGCCGCCAATACTGGTCGTATAGGCGATGGCAAAATCTTTGTTACACCATTAGAACAAGCAATTCGAATTCGCACAGGTGAGCAGGATCAAGACGCGATTTAGTTGATGCTGTATGCATAAAAAAAGCCCGTCGCTGAATGTTCAACGACGGGCTTTTTTGTTTTTGACTACTGCACTTCGGTTTGTGCTACTTCCGCAATTCCAGGATGGCCGGGATAGTTAATTCTAAGAACACGAAGTGAGTCTTCTGACAGCTCAAGCATGCCCAACACTTTGTAGGCTTTTGCCATCACTACTAGCGCCTCTGGCATCGCAGGTGTTCTGTCATAGTTTTCTATCACATATTTACCGCGATTGAGCGCCGCTAAGTATGAGCCTCTACGCATGTAATAATTGGCAACGTTCACTTCATGTTGTGCGAGACGGTTACGTAAATAGACGATGCGTTGAGCGGCATCTTCTGCATAACGGCTGGTAGGAAAACGCTGAATCAATGTATTGAAGTCACGTAATGCATCCTCCGCAGCGCCTGGGTCACGCTGAGATTCATCACGGGGAATATATTTTTCTAATAAACCAATGTCACGGTGGAAGTTAACCAGGCCACGAAGGTATATCGCGTAGTCGATGTTCGGATTCAGTGGGTATACCCGCATGAATCGATCAATGGTGGCAATGGCGGTTTCAGGATCATCTGATTTGTAATGAGCATAAGCAGATTCAAGTAATGCTTGTTGAGCATATTCACCAAAAGGAAAACGCGCTTCCAGTTGTTCGTAGTAGGCGATGGCTTTACTGTAATCTGCGATATCCAGCGCGGCTTTAGCTTCACTGTAGATTCTTTCTACACTCCAGCTTTCATCTGCTTTAACTTCTTCTTTTTGAAAAAAAGAACAACCAGACAGTGATAAACAGGTCAGACCGATGATTAATGGCAAATAATATTTTTTCATTGAAGTAGAGTACGCTAGCTTGCTGTTTAAGGTAAAGGTTGATCTTAGCCCTTTTTCGGATTCAAAGCACGCTTTTAGCGAATGTGAAGATTATATTTAATCAAGTACAATATGCAGCTTTATTCTTTAATAAACAGGAATCATCGATGTTGAAACGGTTGTTGTCTCTTGCTGTAGGTCTTGCGATATCGGCACCTTCTATGGCAACTACTTTTGAACTTAAATCCGCTGGCTCAACCGTTGTGGGTCACAACATGGTGGTTTATAGCACAGATAAAGACACCTTACTCGATATTGGACGTCAATTTGATTTAGGGTACAGCGACATTGTCGAAGCCAATCCAGATGTTGATCCATGGCTTCCGGGTGAGAATACACGCGTTATTATTCCAAGCCGTTTCATTCTTCCTAAAGCTGGCCAAAAAGGCATCGTGATCAATATTGCCGAGTTACGCCTTTACTATTATCCAGAAACAAAGGCGGGAGAAACACAGAAAGTGATCACCCACCCAATCGGTATCGGACGTGAAGGATGGGGCACGCCATTGGGCAAAGCAAAGATTACCCAGAAAAGAAAAGATCCAACATGGACACCACCAGAATCCATCAGAAAAGAGCATCTTGAAAAAGGTGATCCTTTGCCAAGAGTGGTTGCGGCCGGGCCTGATAATCCATTAGGGGCTTATGCGATGCGGTTATCGATGCCGGGTTATTTATTGCATGGTACAAATAAGCCTTTTGGTGTGGGTATGCGTGTGAGCCATGGCTGCATTCGACTTTTCCCAGAAGATATCCAACACTTATTTAATATCGCATCAGTGAATACGCCTGTAGAAATTATTTATCAGCCAGATAAAGCGGGTGTTCGTGATGGCAAACTCTATTTGGAAGTCAATAAACCACACAGCGACATCGATAAACGCCAAGGTTTAAACATGACACCGATGGTAGCAGCCATTTTAGAGGCGCAAGATAAATTACCTGCCGATGATGACTGGGCATTTACAGAAAGATTAGTGGAAGCCCAGGATAGTATCGTTAAACGTCTAGGAGAAGAGCCACTCGATATCGTAGAAGATGTTTGGTTTGTTCATGCCGGACTAAGCCAGAAAGCGATACAAAAAACACGTCAGGCAATCAATACTTTGCAATTGAATGATCTGTTCTGGCCTGCGAAATCTGGCGCAGTGGGGGAAACCTTAATCGGCCCATTTAATTCACAACAAGAAGCCGCTGAGATGGCTGACAAAATTAGTGAAGTAGCAGGTATTTCTGTATGGGTTGCGCAAGTATCGAGTGACACGCTCTAAAGATAAATACTCTAGATAAAAAAAAGCCGGAACAATTGTTCCGGCTTTTTTGTATGAGTAAATCTAAAATTTAGATTATTTGCTCATCGCTTTTTCAAACATACGGTCGATTTTTGCACAGCATTCTTCGACAGTTGATTGAGCTTCATCAGCAGCTTTCTGGGCGTTCATGGCAGCCAGTTCTGCGTCAGTTGCAGTACGTTGCGCTGTGTCAGCAGTGCTTTGAGCATTGCGGGCTGCGACCAGAGCTGAATCAGCTGTTGATTGAGCTGATTCTACAGAGGCTTTCAGCGCTTCCATTTCAGCTGTGTTCGCACAAGCAGTCAACATAGCTAAAGGCAGGATTACAGCACTCAGTTTTGCTAATGATTTCATTTTTATCTCCTTAAAGTACCAGTTAAATTGGCGTGGATATTATATTGCTTATTAGCAACATAAAACATACGCTAGCAAGAAATATTTTTGCTGTCCATTAACATTATTAAAAAGGACCGTTTTAATATTACAACAGATACATAAAGAAATAGTTGGTATAATAATCGGCTTTAATATGAGTCATTGTTCTTCAATGCACTCTTGAAGTACCTATCGTTCTGGAAAAATTTGTTTATGCATCCAATGCTCAATATAGCAATCAGAGCTGCCCGCAATGCTGGCTCTCTGATCATGCGCTCGCTGCAGCACGTTCAGCATCTTGAAGTCACGACTAAAGGTCGTAATGATTACGTGTCAGACGTTGACCGACTCGCGGAACAAGAAGTCATCAACGTCATCAAAAAAGCCTATCCTGACCATGCCATTATGGCTGAAGAGTCGGGTCGTTCAGGTGACAATGAAACCGTTTGGATTATTGACCCACTGGATGGCACAACAAATTTTCTTCATGGTTTCCCGCACTACTGTGTATCCATCGCCGTCAGAGTAAAAGGACGAGTTGAACATGCTGTTATCTATGACCCTCAGCGCGATGAATTGTTCACTGCAAGCCGTGGTGAAGGCGCCAAACTGAATGACCGTCGACTCCGTGTAACCAAACGCAGAGAGCTGGCAGGTGCACTACTTGCAACAGGTTTCCCATTCAAATATCCAGCTTTTCATGAAGCTTACTTCAACAGTTTTAAAGCCTTGTTTCCTCAGGTAGCAGATATCCGTCGTACGGGTTCAGCTGCGTTGGACCTTGCTTATGTGGCCGCAGGCCGTGTTGATGGTTACTGGGAAATGGGGCTGGAGAATTGGGATATGGCGGCAGGCTTACTTCTGGTCGAAGAAGCTGGGGGCATTGTCACTGACTTTGATGGTACCGATAATTTGTTCAATAAAGGTAATGTCATTGCAGCAGGTCTTGGTGTACACAATCTAATGTTAACCACGCTGCAACCACATTTATCAAAAGCCAAATAAGCGCCTAAGGGCATATTTTTTTCGCATGCATGGCATGCTTTTACAGAATTCAAACTAATGACAAATAAACGAGATATTTCTAAGCTACGCAATATAGCGATTATTGCCCACGTCGACCATGGCAAAACGACCTTAGTTGACCAACTCCTTCGTCAGTCTGGCACCTTTGGTGAGCATGAAGAATTGACAGAACGCGTGATGGACTCCAACGATCTTGAACGTGAACGTGGTATTACCATCCTGTCAAAAAATACAGCGATTCGCTGGAATGACTACCACATCAACATCGTGGATACACCAGGCCATGCTGATTTCGGTGGTGAAGTTGAGCGTGTTCTGTCGATGGTTGATTCAGTATTGTTGCTGGTAGATTCAGCTGAAGGTCCGATGCCACAAACCCGTTTTGTGACTCAGAAAGCGCTGGCATTAGGACTCAAACCTATTGTTGTTATTAACAAGATTGATAAACCATCAGCTCGTCCAGATTGGGTATTAGATCAAACTTTTGATCTATTCGTTAATTTGGATGCGACAGATGAACAGCTTGATTTTGATGTCATTTATGCATCGGGACTAAATGGCTTTGCAGGCATGGAAGACACTGTTCGTGAAGGTGATATGACACCGTTATTTCAGCTTATCGTCGACAAAGTCAGTCATCCTGATGTCGATTCAGAAGGTCCTTTCCGCATGCAGGTGTCATCACTTGACTACAACAGTTATGTGGGTGTTATCGGTGTTGGTCGTATCGAACGTGGCCGTGTGAAAACGAATACACCTGTCACTGTCGTTGACCGTGAAGGTAAAAAACGTAACGGTCGAGTACAGCAAGTTATGGGCTTTTTAGGTCTGCAACGTGAAGAAGTGGCTGAGGCACAAGCGGGTGATATCATTGCGTTTACCGGTCTAGATCCATTAAATATTTCTGACACCTTGTGTGACCCAAATGCTGTTGAAGCATTACCACCATTGTCAGTAGATGAACCCACCGTGACAATGACCTTCCAGGTTAATAATTCTCCGTTTGCAGGTAAAGACGGAAAATTTATTACTACACGTCAAATCAAAGAGCGTCTGGATCGTGAATTAATTCATAACGTGGCGTTACGTGTGGATCAAGTGCCAACAGATCCTGATAAGTTCAAAGTGTCAGGTCGCGGTGAGTTGCACTTGTCTGTGCTTATCGAAAATATGCGCCGTGAAGGTTTTGAACTGGGTGTTTCTCGTCCGGAAGTGATTATCCGTGAAGTCGATGGTGTGAAAGAAGAGCCTTTTGAGGCTGTCACTATTGATATCGAAGATGAGCATCAAGGCACTGTCATGGAAAAAATGGGTGAGCGGGGCGCTGACCTGAAAAATATGGTACCCGATGGTAAAGGTCGTATTCGTTTAGACTTTATTATTCCATCTCGTGGCCTGATTGGTTTCCGTACAGAATTTCTGACGGCTACCCAAGGTACAGGTTTGATTTACAGTGTATTTGATCATTATGCACCGATGAAAACCGGTAGTTTTGGTAAACGTATCAATGGTGTTTTGATTGCAAATGGTGTGGGTAAAGCGGTTGCTTTTGCTATCTTTAACTTGCAAGACCGTGGTCGCATGTTTATCGGACATGGTGATGAAGTCTATGAAGGTATGGTGATTGGCATCCACTCACGTGACAATGATTTAGTTGTTAACCCATTAAAAGGTAAACAGTTAACCAATATGCGTGCATCTGGATCTGATGAAGCGGTGACTCTAGTACCGCCTATTCGTATGAGCTTAGAGCAGGCACTAGAATTTATCGGTGATGATGAGTTACTTGAGGTCACACCTAAAGCCATTCGTGTTCGTAAAAAATTATTACTGGAACATGAACGGAAACGTGCTTCTCGTGGCTAAACGTCACTAAAAATAAAAGAAAAAGGGTATCCTATGTCGATACCCTTTTTTTTGAGGTGAAAAATGCGAATTCTTATTTTAATTGCCATTGGCTTGTTGCTATATATCATCATCACGACGTTGTTACGCAAAGCTAAAGCAGAAGATGAACAAGCACGGATGGAAAAAATGGTGCGTTGCGAGCAGTGTGGATTACATATTTCTGAGCACGAAGCGATACAAAAAAACCATCATTATTTTTGTTCCACACAACATTTAGAGGCTTTTAACGAGTCGAAATGAGTTCATCTTTGGATTCATATAAACCGTATTATCAAGATCCAGCTACATGGCGTGCGCTGACCGTTTTTGCCAGCTATCGCTTATTTCTCGCTACGGTCCTTTTCTTAGTTTTTTACTTGAGACTACCGCCTGAGTTTCTGGGAGAAGCAGATCCACGTTTATACAGTGTCGTGAGTCTGTCGTATCTGTTAAGTGCCTTTCTTTTATTGGTATTAACACTGAATCATTGGCGAGATGTACAAACACAGATACGAATTCAAGCTGTGATAGATATCATTGCTCTGATCGTTATTATTCATGCCAGTGGTGGATTACATACCGGGCTTGGATCACTGATGTTAGTCGTTGTCGTGGCGGGTGGTGCGTTAATGCCGGGACGTTTGGCCGCATTTATAGCCGCATTAGCGACCTTAGCCGTTTTGCTCGAAGTCAGTTATTCACAAATTGCTGGCGATGGTGTCACTAAATATAGTCAGGCAGGTATCTTAGGAGCCACATTTTTTGTCACAGCATGGTTGGCACAATGGCTATCTAAAAAATTACAAAGTTCGCAGGTTCTGGCAGAAGAGCGGGCGAGAGATGTTGAAAATCTAGCTGTATTAAATCAGCACATTATCAGTCAAATGCACACTGGCGTGTTGGCTCTGGACACGTATGGCAACGTAACGATGCTGAATACGTCAGCAAGACAATTGCTTGGTATAGCAGATATTGAGCCTGGATTTAACTTACGTGAGTATGTACCTGAATTAGGCGAGCAGGTCTGGCTGTGGCAGCAGCAAAGTCCGAATGCTTTTCTTCCATTTCAGGCACGGGCTGACTTGCCTGAAATTCAAGTCTCCGCTACTCAGCTGGATAGCGGTGAAACGCTGATTTATATTGAAAATACGTCAGCACTTGCACAACAAGCACAGCAATTAAAACTGGCTTCTTTGGGAAGATTAACGGCAAGCATTGCTCACGAAATTCGAAATCCTCTCGGTGCAATCAGCCATGCTGGTGAATTATTGGCCGAGCAATATGCGGCAGATCACATGATGACGAAACTGACTGCCATCATCTTGAAACACACTCAGCGTGTGAATAATATTATCGAAACTATCTTGCAGATGAGTCGTAAAAAAACAGCTGAACCCGCTGTGTTTATGCTTAATGACTGGCTAGAGAAATTTATTCACGAATTTACTGAAACAAAACAGCTTGATGACGATGATATTACTCTGGATATGAAAGCGGATAATCTTCAGATTGCAATGGATCCTGAACAGCTACATCAGGTTGTATGGAATTTAATGGATAATGCCTGGTTTCATGCTAAGCGAGAAGAAAAGCCTTATATACATATCCGACTGGAACAGAATGATAAACAGATTTTTCTGGATATTATTGATAATGGCCCAGGGGTTCCAGAGGCTGTTCAGGCCCATTTATTTGAGCCGTTTCATTCTGCTCGTCAGGGAGGAACAGGCTTGGGATTGTACTTAGCGAGAGAACTCTGTCAGGCTAACCGAGCACGTTTGAACTATCTTCACGATACGTCTAATACAGGTTTTTTTCGTATTAGCCTTCCGGGAGAATGGTAGGAAATGATTAAAGAATGAATAGACAAGCATTAGTTATTGATGATGAGCCCGATATTCTTGAGTTATTAACCATGACATTGTCTGGCATGTCTATCGATTGCGTCACAGCAGAAAACGTAGCTCAAGCGACACAAGCATTAAAACAACAGTCATTTGATTTGTGTTTTACGGATATGCGTTTGCCGGACGGCAATGGTTTGGATATTGTTCGTCTGATTCAGAAATCTTATCCTAACTGTCCAGTGGCCGTGATTACCGCCCACGGTAATGTTGACCTGGCTGTTGAAGCACTGAAGTCGGGTGCTTTTGATTTTGTTTCAAAACCTCTCAAACTCAAAGTGCTACGTGATCTCGTCAATTCGGCATTAAATTTATCTCCTTTAAAAACAGAAAATAAAGAACGCCGTTCCAGAGATAAATTACTTGGTGATACCGATGTCATACGTTCGTTAAGAAGTAAGATCAGTAAATTGGCTCGTAGTCAGGCCCCGGTGTATATCACCGGTGAGTCAGGAACTGGCAAAGAACTGGTAGCACGTCTTATTCATGAACTAGGCAGTCGCTCGTCGCAAAGTTTTGTGCCTATAAATTGTGGCGCTATTCCAGCTGAATTAGTAGAAAGTGAATTCTTCGGGCATAAAAAGGGAGCTTTCACGGGGGCTGTCTCAGATAAGCAAGGACTGTTTCAGGCTGCCAATGGTGGCACCTTGTTTTTAGATGAAGTGGCCGACTTACCACTGATGATGCAGGTGAAGTTGCTTAGAGCGATTCAGGAAAAAGCCATACGACCAGTCGGTGGCAACGAAGAAATGAGTGTTGATGTACGCATTTTATCTGCAACACATAAAAACCTAGCGGAATGTGTCAAACAAGGGCATTTCCGGGAGGATTTGTTTTATCGTCTCAATGTCATTGAGCTGTCTGTCCCTCCCTTGCGTCAGCGACAGGCAGATATACCCATGTTGGTTGATCATATTCTGAGTCAGCTTGCGACCAAAAATGGTGAGAACAAACCAGGTATAGAGACGGCTGCAATTGAAGCACTTTGCGCCTATGCTTTCCCGGGTAACGTCCGTGAGCTTGAAAATATCCTAGAGCGAGCGATGACCTGGTCTGAAGGAAATCTCATTCAAAAAGATGATTTAATGCTACCTGCCACAACCGGGGCCGACAGTGCCGTGTTCAATGTTGATCTGCCACAGTTAAGTGGAGAGACGGATCTTGAATCGCATCTTGAAGATCAGGAGCGGCAGCTTATCGTGGATGCACTGGAATCAACCCGGTGGAATAAGACTGCCGCCGCCAAAAAGCTGGGTATCAGTTTTCGCTCGTTGCGTTACAAACTCAAAAAACTGGCTTTGGAGGAATAGTCACTCTGCATCATCAACCAAGGCAGTGAGTGTCGAGATTTTATCCTGACCAATATAGAGTGATTTTGCTTGTGCTGATAATTTTATACTGAGGTGACATAGGCCATTATCAGCCTGGTTCATCGCGGCTTGAACTACATGTCCAGCTACATCGCCAGCTTCATCAATGACTTCGGTATTGGGCTCAGGAAGATGTGATGTTGTTATTTCAGCTAAAAATAAGCGGCGACTGGGTTTTCCCAGATAGTGCAGTCGAGCCACCACTTCCTGACCTGGATAACAGCCTTTTTTGAAACTGACACCACCGATGACATCCAAATTGAGTTGCTGAGGAGTAAATTGTTCTTTAGTTAAAAGACTGACCTTGGGTAAGCCTGATGTAATATCAGCACTTTGCCATAGGTTCTCTGAACCGATACGACTGTTTTCGATGATACTTTTATCAACTGGCGTGATAACTAAATATCGATGCAAATCGCCCGGCAGATATATACTCAACTGTCCATCATGCTCACTAGCTGACCAGAATGTACTCGCTTGATCTTTAAGCGGAGCTTCACTGATATATCCCATTGTATTGAGTTCAGCGCTCACAGAAATATCTACCTTGCTACGCAGCTTAAACATCGTCAATCGTTGAGCAATGCTATCAGCTAGATCTGTGGCTGTGATTAGCAGAAAATCTTTTTCACGCTTAACAACGTAGAACAGGCTTAATAAGCGACCTTTTGGGTTACAAAAACCACTTAGCTGAGCAGTATTGTTCGTTAATGTGCGGATATCATTCGTCAGTAGATTCTGTAAAAAACTGTCTGCTTCTTCCCCCGAGACTTGAATGACAGAGAGCGAGGGCAAGGCCATTGCTACGGGCGATGTATCATGACTAACTTCGGACAAATAATTGACGCTGGGTGTGGATTGAGAAAGAGTCTGAAAATTCATAGATATATTGCGATTTATTGTGAACAGACTTTATTCTAACTGTATAAGCGATGCTAAAACAGGGATGAAAATAAAGGGCATTCAAGGATGAAGGTTGAGATCAGTCAATCACAGTATGAGTTTAGATATATGGCATGGCTGCATGTCGTTGTCATCAGTTTACTGCTGCTTAACAAAGCAAGCATGGGGCCTCTGCTGACGGATGTGTTAATTAGTTTTGTTTGTGTGGGATTTGTCATCTGGTTACGCCGCTACAAGAGAGTGTCTGGAAAAGCGTCTGTGACTGGAATCAGCATGAGCAAGGATAGACAATGGTTTCTAAACTATAACGATGGCTCTGTGTCAGGGCCTTATACACTGAAATCGAGCACTCAATTACCTTATGTTTTATTCATCTATTTAAATCCATCTAGGCATGGACGAGGTCATACGCTGATGATTCCGATAGATGCCGTAGAAAAAAATGATTGGAGAAAACTCAGAGCTGAGCTTCGTCATCCTGATTCTTGGGAGCAATAATCGTTTCAGTAGCCGAGTGCGTGTTATCGGTCTCTGGATAATCCAGAATGTAATGAAGGCCTCGGCTTTCTTTTCGACGCAAAGCTGATTCAATGATGAGTTCAGCTACATCAGCGAGGTTTCTCAGCTCCAGTAAATCTGCACTGATATGGTGTTTAGTATAAAAATCACGAATTTCAGCTTGCAGGACTTGCAAGCGCTGCTTTGCTCTGAGTAAACGATCGGTCTTGCGAACTATGCCGACATAGTTCCACATACACCGTCGTAACTCATCCCAGTTATGACTAATCGCAACAGCCTCTTTTGCTGGATGTACTTGACTGGCATCCCATTGAGGCACGATGGCAGAGGTGACCAGTGGTAGCTGTTTTTTTATATCTTCAGCGGCTGATTTTGCGAATACCAGACATTCTAGTAACGAATTACTGGCCATCCGGTTGGCACCATGTAACCCGGTATGGGCTGTTTCCCCAATGGCATACAAGCCGGGCACATCAGTTCTGCCATTTAAGTCAGTCATAATGCCGCCGCACGTGTAATGTGCCGCGGGTACCACAGGAATGGGTTGTTTGGTGATATCTATACCAAATTCTAAACAACGTTGATAAATGGTAGGAAAGTGTTCTTTGATGAATGAAGCGGGTTTATGGGAGATATCAAGATATACACAATCATGTCCTGTGCGTTTCATTTCGTGATCAATAGCTCTGGCAACAACATCCCTTGGCGCGAGTTCAGCTTGAGGATGAAATCGTTCCATGAATTGTTCACCATTCGCTAATACCAACTTGGCGCCTTCACCACGTAATGCCTCACTGATCAAAAATGATTTTGCTTGGGGGTGGAACAGGCATGTTGGATGGAACTGAATAAATTCCATATTGGCAATACGGCAACCCGCACGCCAGCCCATGGCTATGCCATCACCAGTCGAGACATCAGGGTTACTGGTGTAAAGATAGACTTTTCCTGCACCACCTGTTGCCAGCACAGTAATGGGCGCCAACAGTGTCTTGGCTTCATCTTTTTGGATATCAAGTACATAGCAACCGAGGATACGGTTATCTTTTTCACCAAGCTGTTTACTACTACTGATGAGATCGATGCCGATATGGTAAGGCAGCATTTTGATATTAGGATGTGCTTTAGCCTTATCGAGCAAAGTTGTTTCAACTTCTCTTCCAGTGGCATCAGCTGAATGAATAATACGTCGATGACTGTGTCCACCTTCCTGTGTAAGGTGATAAGTTTCTGAGGTGATGCCATCGCGAGTAAATGTCACTCCCTGATTGATAAGCCACTCAATATTTTCGCGGGCATGCTCGACGGTAAAGCGGACTGACTTTTCATTGCATAGTCCCGCACCTGCCCGCAAAGTATCATCAATATGTGACTGGATAGAGTCGGTTTTATCAAGGACCACAGAGATGCCACCCTGAGCATACAAAGAGGCGCCTTCTTCAAGTTGACCCTTTGATATTACAGCGACTTTGACATCGTTTGCCATATGTAAAGCAAGGGTCAGTCCGGCGGTGCCACTGCCAATGATTAAAATATCGTAATGATGCGTTGTGGTCATAAATCTCTATACAGGTACAATAAGAAAGTTTATTTTGCACTGAATGTGGAACAAAGTTAAATCGACATGGTCAATCAAGCTGGATTAATTGAAGCAGTGAACGTGTCGACTCAAGCCGGATGATAGGATGAATGTGGATCAAGAGCTAGTACGGCGCGTACAAGCAGGTGATAAAAAGGCGTTTGACTTGCTGATAATGAAGTATCAGCAAAGAATCATTCACGTCATTACAGGGTTTGTTCATGATCCTGTTGAAGCGATGGATGTTGCGCAAGAAGCCTTTATTAAAGCATACCGTGCTTTACCCGGCTTCAGAGGCGATAGTGCCTTCTATACATGGTTATATCGTATTGCAATCAATACATCAAAAAACTATCTGACCGCTGCCTCCAGAAGGCCACCAGTTAGTGATGTTGACGCTATGGATGCAACTATTTACTACGATGCGCCCGAATTGAAGGAATTTGAGACGCCTGAAAGTAGTCTGATGAGTGATGACTTACAACAAGCAATTCATGATGCGATTCAGGAATTGCCTGAAGATACGGCAACGGCAATCAAACTGCGGGAGTTTGAAGGTCTGAGCTATGAGGAAATTGCACAGGCAATGGATTGTCCAATTGGGACCGTACGGTCGCGTATTTTTCGCGCCAGAGAGGCAATAGATAAACAGGTCAAAGCAGTAATGGGTGGAGAGGAACTATGACAATCAAGCAACAAGAACTATTGTCAGCGTTTGTTGATGGCGAACTTAATGAGCAAGAGCTTGATGAGTTGTTGGCATTGATGAAAACAGATGACAGTGCCAAAGTGGATTACATGAGATATCAGTTCTCGAGTGATCTTCTACATGGCTATGTCACTGATCATAATCACGTTGATTTAACAGACAGAATACATCAGGCATTATCAGATGAGCCTGATTTGCATATCAATGCAACTGAAAAAACGAAAACAGCAAAAGTGTTTGCACTTCCTGATTGGTTTTGGCGACAAACAGCTGGCCTGGCTGCGGCTGCATCACTCGGTGCGCTAGCTGTAGTGGGGTTAATGTCACAACCTCAGACCGTGATGCCTACCACTAATATGGCTCAATCTGAACCGTTGCAACAACAAACGACTGTTGCCGAAACAAATCGGTGGACAGTGGGAGAGACCGAAGTCGAAGACAGGTTGAACGACTACTTGGTCGATCACAATGAATATGCCGGTGCATCAGGCTTATTCTCATACGCAAGAGTTGTGTCGTACGGTGAGGAGTAAACTCTAATGCGCGTCATGCTCCACCTGTTAGTTGTCACATTTTTATCATTTTCTGCTCTGGCGCATGCTGATGCTCCGCGAGCAATGCAGATCCTTGAAAAAATGACTTCCGCGGCAAAAACATTGACCTACGAAGGGGTATTTAACTATCAGTCTGGCAGAAACTTACAGTCAATACGTATTTTCCATCGGTCAGATGACAATGGTGAGCTCGAAAGAATGATTTCTCTGAATGGTGCTGCCAGAGAAGTTATTCGTAGTAACGATATGGTGACGTGCATCAGTCCCGATGGTAAACAAATCAATGTTAGTCGTCGTCCACTGAGTGGAGGGTTTCCAAGTGACTTACCTCGACGTTTCAGCTCTGCAGCACCGTATTATGAAGTTGAAATGGGTGGAAAAAAACGCGTTGCTGGTAAAGATGCCTATCAGTTATTGATTACGCCTAATGATAATTATCGTTATGGCTATCGCTTGTGGGTTGATGTTGAAACATACCTTCTTCTAAAGTCAGAACTTATAGCTCAAGATGGTGATGTGCTGGAAACATTTTCTTTTTCATCAGTTAGCACAGGCGAACCTATTCCAGATTATAAGTTCGAGTCACTACTAGCTGAAGATGACATGGTCTGGCACAAGACAGAACCTCAAGAACCTATCGACATTGAAGAACACCACCATGAACTGGCATGGCAGGTGAATTGGTTGCCTGACGGATTCGCTTTAGTTGCTTTACAGAACCGCCTAAGATCCAGTAATGGGGCCGATGTTGAACAACGTGTTTACAGTGATGGCCTAAGCTCAGTGTCTGTTTTTATTGAGAAAATTCGTGCCAAACACAATCATCTGCATGGTGCTTCGCACGTGGGTGGTATTAATGCTTTTGGCACAATCATGAATGCACATTTCGTCACCGTAGTGGGTGAGGTACCTGCCGTTACTGTTGAAAAGATCGGGAGTGCTATCGCCTTCAGTCAGGCCGAACAGGAATGATTGAACAAAAAGCGACCGTAGCCAGTAGAAGTGGTGAACAAGTCTGGGTAGAAGCCGAACGCCAGTCAACTTGCGGTCAATGCCAGGCACGTAAAGGCTGTGGTACTGGCTTGTTATCCAAGCATGTCGGCAAAAAATTTTCTCGTATAGCGGTTAAGGACGATGGTGAGTTGAGAGTGGGTCAACAGGTGACCGTTTCAATTCCTGAAGAAGCCTTGTTAACAGGGGCTTTCATGATGTACATGTTGCCGCTTATTCTCCTATTTACCATCGCAATTACCGTGCGTTTAATGGGGGGTGGGGAACTGCTGCAAATTGTGTCTGGTCTATTAGGTCTGATTACTGGCTTTGTATGGGTTAAGCACCGTATGAGTCATCATGATGCCGGTATCAATGTCAAACCAAATGAGGACTTCAAATGAGAGTAAACAAAAATTGGACGGCGTTAGCAATGCTAATGACTTGGCTAATGCTGAGTGTTAGTGTTCAGGCTCGGTCACTACCAGAATTTACCGAACTCGTTGCCGACAATGGTGATGCTGTTGTAAACATCCGAACTCATAACAAAACAGAGCAAACTCCCACTTCAATGCTACCACGTGGTTTGGAGTTACCTGAAGGTTCAGGGATGGATGAGTTCTTCAAAAAGTTTTTTGGTGAACAGGGCGGCTCACCAATGCCGAGAGAAAGTGAATCTCTAGGTTCTGGTTTTGTTTTGTCTTCTGATGGTTACATTCTGACTAATCATCATGTTATCAAAGATGCTGATGAAATCATCGTCCGTTTCAGTGATAGAACTGAATTAGAGGCAAAAGTATTAGGTAGCGATGCACGCAGTGATGTTGCCTTAATCAAAGTCGATGCCAAAAACTTAAAAGCCGTCAAACTCGGTGACTCAGATGATTTGAAAGTGGGAGAGTGGGTGTTAGCGATTGGCTCACCTTTCGGCTTTGACTACTCTGCAACCGCTGGCATTATCAGCGCCTTAGGCCGTAGTTTACCTAGCGATAGTTATGTACCCTTCATTCAAACAGATGTGGCTATTAATCCCGGTAACTCAGGTGGCCCACTATTTAATCTGGACGGCGAAGTGATTGGTATCAACTCACAAATTTATAGCCGTACCGGTGGTTTTATGGGGGTATCGTTTGCTATCCCAATTGGTACCGTCATGAATGTGGTGGATCAGATTAAATCACAAGGCTATGTCAGCCGTGGCTGGTTAGGTGTCGTTATTCAAGATGTAACGCGTGAACTCGCCGAATCGTTTGGTTTATCTAAACCAAGCGGTGCACTTATATCTCGTGTCGTCGACGACAGCCCAGCAGCACGAGCAGGCTTTAAAGCAGGTGACGTGATTCTTGATTTTGATGGTAAAGAAGTAGAGACCTCTTCTGATTTACCACCAATCGTTGGTAGAACTAAAGTAGGTAAAGAAGTAGACGTTGAGGTGATGCGTAATAATAAGCACGAAACACTCAAAGTCACCATCGAAGAACTACCAAAAGATGAAGACCTTACCAACAATAGTTCAAAACCTGGCCGGTTTGTCGATTCACGTTTATCAATGGAAGTTGCTGATATCACACCGGAGCAACGTAAACAGTTTGACGTAGCAAAAGGTGGTGTCATGGTCATGAAGGTTGAACAAGGACCCGCAATCAAAGCTGGTATTAGACCTGGTGATATTCTTCTGAGTATCAACAACACTGATATCCAGGATCCTCATCAATTTATTGAGGTGGCAAAAAAACTGCCTGCTAATAAACCGATTCCTGTGTTAGTACAACGCGGTGGTTCAGCACAATTCCTGGCGTTAGAAATTAAAGAGTAACTTCTCTTTAAATCAAACTAAAAAAGCCGTTGATGTATATCAACGGCTTTTTTTTACCTTCGATGTCAGTTAAATAACGACTTATCTGCTATTATTCATAATACGAACAATTGTTATTAAGATTTTAAAGGTAACGTCAAATCATGCCACCTAGAGTGCTTATAGTTGAGGATGACATCACATTAAACCAACAATTACAGCAGCTTCTTGTGAATGCTGGTTTTGATACGGTGGTAGCACATGATGGTAATGATGGTCTGACAAAATCTATTAGTTTGTCGTTGGATTTAATTTTATTGGATGTGTCTTTGCCAGAAAAAGATGGCTACCAAATTTTAAAAACAATCAGGCAAACACGTGTTACGCCAGTGATTATGCTAACTGCACATGGTGCAGAGGAAGAACGTATTCTTGGATTAAAAAGTGGTGCAGATGATTATTTGTCAAAACCATTTAATTTCACCGAGTTGATATTAAGGATAGAAGCGATTCTCAGGCGTTTAGCACCACAAATCAATGACGATGATCATCATTATCTCAGCAGACACGGTATTGAGTTAAATAAACACAAACAAACCGTTTCGTTTGCGGGCCAAACCATTCCATTTACCCCTATACAGTTCAAACTTTTGTGGACACTGATGCAGAATCCCAAACAAACGCTCAGCAAACCACAACTATATCGTCTCGTATTGGAAAAAGAGTTTAGTCGTTATGACAGAAGTCTTGATATGCATATGAGCCGGGTTAGGCGGAAGTTAGTCTCGGCGGGACTACCCGCTGATCACCTACAAACCGTGCATGGGACAGGATATATTTTATTATGAAGCGTCGCTTACTATGGAAGTTAGTCGCAACCATAGTCATTGGCACTATTTTACTTTTTTGGCTGATACATATTTTGCTACTGCACACAGAGCAACATATGAGTTTCATTGATCAGCGTTACCAGTCTGAATTGAAAGCGTATGCCAAATTGGCGGAGAAATATCATGAAAACGGTGATATTCAATCGCTAAATGAGTGGGTAAAGCATCTTCAAGAAAAAGAAAATACCTGGGTAGCTGTTGTTTCTTCCAATGTTGCACCAGTAGGAAATAGCTATATATCAGAACAATACCAGGAGAGATTTGCTCTTGGTCGTGACATCAGCTGGAAAATACATCTCTATTTCAAAGAAAACCCGACAATGGATTTGCCTTTTTCTGACGGTAAAACACATTTTCTCATCACCTTACCGGATCGAATGCGGCCAGGAGCATACTGGTTTCAGACTAGCTTGCTGTTACAGATCGCCTTGCCTTTATTGTTGATGACCTTAATTAGCTTGATTATCTATCGCCATGTCATGTCACCACTTACTCAACTGGAAAAAGCAACAAGGCAATTTAGTGATGGTAATTTCAATGTGCGTGTCGGGAAAACTTTGGCAAAACGTCAAGACGAAATTACCGCCTTGGGTGACACCTTTGATGGGATGGCAGAGCGAATAGGTCACTTAATTCAAACACAGCGTCACCTCATTTCTGATCTCTCTCATGAACTTAGAACCCCGCTAGCACGAGTGGAATTAGCATTAAGCTGGGCTGAAAATCAGGATCTTGATCCGAAATTGATAGAACGAATTCGATATGAAAGTCAGCAAATGCGTGTATTGGTTGAGGATACACTCACTTTGGCGTGGCTTGATAACGAATGTCCCGATTTACGTCAAGAAACATTAGACTTAACTGATTTGATCGATAGTATCATTGAGGATGCGAGGTTTGAGTTTCCCAAATGCGAAATCAAGGCGACGATGCCAGAGCACGCGATTATTGAAAACAGCAGTGCGCGTGCTATAGGACACGCCTTTGAAAATATTCTCAGGAATGCACTAGCACATACCCCCGATGGCCAAACCGTCAAAGTCATCGTTGAGAAAGTGGCAGATCAATACCAAATCTATATTGATGACTTCGGCCCAGGTATAGCACCACACCATTTAACCAATATCTTTAAACCTTTTTTCAGGCTGGCTCATTCTGGGCGTCAGCTTCATCGTGGATTTGGTGTGGGTTTGAGCCTGGCTAAACGCCATATTGAAGTGTGTGGAGGACAACTGAGCGCTGAGAACTTAGTGACGGGTGGTTTAAGAATGAACATGGTCCTACCTGCAAGTTAGGGGTGAAATGTAACAATTGTAAATTTCATATTCATCATCTCGCTTAATCATTAGAATGCGATCTTGTTTTATTTGATAATGATTATTATTAACGAGGTGGTTGTGAGTAAAAGCTTAAACCCAATTAGTCATCGGACTGTACTTTCTGTCGCGCTTTTCGCCGCGATGTTTTCACAGGCTGCAATAGCTGAAGAAATAATCTTGGACACTGTTGAGGTGACTGGTAACACGATTACTCCTGAACTTAACAGCGTGACCGCTGAACAAATTGAAAAAGTTCAGGCGAATGATTTGGAAGATTTATTCAGTCAATCACCAGAAATATCTGTCGGTGGTGGTGTCGATATCGCTCAGAAACTCTATGTGCGAGGTATTGAAGACCAATTGCTGAGCATCAGTATTGATGGCGCTGTTCAGGCAACACGTTTATTTCACCATGCTGGGCGCATCAGTATTGAGCCAGAACTTCTTAAACGTGTTGAAGTGAATGCCGGCTCAGGTAATGCGCTATCAGGTGCTGGAGCACTTGGTGGTTCAGTCAAATTTGTTACTAAAGATCCTGAAGATATGCTGAAGCCGGGCGAGCAATTTGGTGGCTTGGTCAAAGGCATGTTCTCCAGCAATACAGATTCGTTTAAAACAAATACCACACTGTTTGGTCGTCTGACTGATGACTGGAGTGCTATGGTTTCTGCGACCAACTACAACGCTGATGCCTATGAGGATGGTAATGGCGATGAAGTTGAAGGCAGCAAATTCGACCAGGACTTTCTTTTTGCCAAAGTTGTTGGTCACCTGACTGATAGTCAGACAGTTCGTCTGAGTTATCAGAAACGTACCGATGATGGTGAAAGACCATTCAGACCGCAATGGCCTGTTCTTTCCTGGAATCCACTAGCTCCTCTAGAGCTGGAACGCGAAACCGTCACGTTCAATTATGAATTGAACCCTATTGATAACCCATATCTTGATTTGGGCCTTACTGTGTATAACATCGAGTCAGAACTGAAGCGAACTGGTGAACGAGATCCTTACATCGGGACAGGTGAAAGCAAAGGTCTCGATTTGAGAAATACTTCGATCTTCGGGATGCACAAAGTGACTTACGGTATTGATTACCGTGAGGATGAAACTTACGCAGGGCCTCCGAGTGACGAGCGTGCACTGAAGGAAAATGTAAAAGTTAAAGGTGTTTATATTCAGGATGATATTCAAATCACCGATGCGCTACTTTTAAGTGCGGGTCTGAGATACGATGACTATGAACTGAATGATGCTGATAATCAAAAGTTTGAGGAAGATGAAGTCAGTCATAACATTGGTATTAACTATCACTTTACTGATAACTGGAGTGCTTTCGCCTCTTATTCGGAAGCTTTCAAAGGACCTACATCTCAGGATGCTTATAAGCTATTCGGTAGCTATGATGCAGACCTAAAACCAGAAGATGCCGACAATACTGAATTTGGTGTCGCCTATGAATCAAGAACTTGGTTTGGATCTGCCAAAGTTTATCGTTCAAACATTGATGACATCATCGCTGATCGCGTTGGTGGAGGAGCGGCGGCTGGAACAATCTTCGAAAATGTGGGCGATCTGGAATCAGATGGTTATGTACTGGAGATTGGTCGTCGTTGGGAAAAATTGATGGGTCGCTTGAGTTATCACCATAATGATATCGAAATTGCTGGCCAGGATGCGGGAGGCTACTCAACAAATGGACAAGCTAACACCATTGGTGACAGTTTGGTTGCTACCCTAGATTATCAGATGAATTCTACCTGGACATTCGGCTGGAATGCACAGTTTGTGAAAAGAGAAGACAATGTTGATTTGTATGCACCTGTCTGGTTACCAGAGGGCACTAAAATAGATAAGCCAGGCTATGCCATACACGATTTTTATGCACAGTGGCGTCCTTCTAGTACAGAAGATGTCGCAATCACACTGACTGTTCGAAATGTCTTTGATAAATATTATCTAGATCATGCCAGCGTAGCTGATATTGCAGATGTGAATGATGGCGTCAGTGGTTTCGCAGAACCTGGTCGTGATGTTCGCCTGAGCGTTGCTTGGCAGTTCTAATTTCCCCAACCGTCTGAATACTCTCAGACTTTGCTATGAGCCAGATAATGTATGTTATCTGGCTTTTTTTTTGCCTGATGATTCATGACATATGAATTTTGTTGCCATTCTTCTGTTTTTAAAAAAGATACTTTAGCGATGTTTAATTCATTTTTTTTGGGCGATATCGGATAAATAAGAGGATAGCGAGTAAAAATGTCAGCCATTCTGAGAGTGGTAAAGCAATAAGAAATTCAGGCTCTGGAAGTAACCAAGACAAAACGAGTAACAATGCAATAGGCAAGAATAACCCTCTCGATAACGCGATGGCCATAGAGGGAATCGGTTGCTGGATGGCCGTTAAATAAATAGAAAGAATCACATTAACACCATTTATCAAAAATAACGGCCACAATAGAGAAATAAAGTGTTTGGATAATTGCATCGTGTGTTCGGCTGTTTTATCCAGAAACAGGCTGCTGATGTGTTCTGGGAAATAGAGCAAGCACAGTGTCACACTGATACTGATGCAAAGAATACCGATGATGGCTGTTAGCATAAACTGACTGATTCGCTGGGTATTTCGGGCCCCATGATTTTGACTGACCACCAAATGTAATGCATCAGATATGCCGTAATACAGCATCAGACTGATAAAGATCAGGTAATTAATGACGGCAAAAGCCGCGATACCCTCAACATCAAGCCGACTGACTAAAATCCAGTTCAATACCAGGATGACCAATCCCCCAGAGATTTCATTGATAAACTCTGATCTGCCATTAAACATTACGGGTTTTATTTCTGATTTATTATGTTGGATGAATGAAAAAGTTAACTTTTTCTGAGATCGTAAAAAATAACGACTTAACATAATCAGTTGTATGGTTTGTGCAATGGCTGTTGCAGCGGCAGCGCCTTTTAGTCCCCATTCGAATACGATAATAAACACAGCATCCAGAATAATATTAATGATGGCGCCGCTGATTAATGCAACTGAAGCGAGTGTTTGAGCATTATCCTGACGAATAAAGTAATACATCACCATCGTAGAAATCTGAATAAGCAATACAGCACTGATGATCAGAAAATAAGGCCTGATTAACGTTAGTATGGAGGTGGGCGTGCCGAGAAAAAGCAATATAGCGTCAGTGAATAACCAGGAAAAAAGCAGAAAACCAAGTCCAATAACGACAATAATAAGCAGGCACTGGCTAAAGACATCGGATGCTGATTGAAAACGTTTCTGACCAATATAATAGCCCGCTCGAACGGCTCCTCCAATGGAAAACATTAAAGCCAGTCCAAATATCAAAGACAGATAGGGAATCAGTAAATTGATGGCTGCGAGCCCCTGAGCACTGACAAATTGGCCGACAAAAATACCATCTACGATACTGGCCGTAGTGATGGCTAATAAGCCCAAAATGGAGGGGATGGCATAGCTTAAGAAGGTTTTTATGATGGGACCCGTCAGGACCGATTTATCCATGGTAATTATTGTCCACAAAAGTACTGTATTGCTATTGAGATGATCTGACTCAGAAGTCTTCTCAGCCATGAGCGAAGACAGAGTGTCAGACTGGTATTCAGAAGTCACGTTTTTATCTAAGGCGTGTCGAGATTATCGTTTTGTCATAGTGAAATGCGTATAATGTGGGATCATTTGCTGAGCGCGTGACTCAAAGGCCTATATCATCTGCCAGCGGGAACAATGCATGTCATGCAAAATCTATGTTAACTGTTCGGAATGGCCACCGACGTCACTAATGAAAATGTAACTAAATGAACAATATACGTAACTTTTCTATCATCGCACATATCGATCATGGTAAATCCACCATTGCTGATCGGTTTATTCAAATTTGTGGTGGTCTGACTGACCGGGAAATGTCCCAGCAAGTGCTAGATTCTATGGATATTGAGCGCGAACGTGGTATTACCATCAAAGCGCAAAGCGTATCACTGGAATACAAAGCACGCGATGGGGAAACTTATCAGCTGAATTTCATCGATACACCCGGACACGTCGACTTTTCTTATGAAGTATCCCGCTCTCTTGCTGCTTGTGAAGGGGCATTATTAGTCGTTGATGCGGCGCAGGGTGTGGAAGCACAAAGTGTGGCGAACTGCTACACCGCCATTGATTTAGGCTTAGAAGTATTGCCAGTTCTGAATAAAATTGATTTACCTTCGGCAGAACCGGAACGTGTTGCCCAAGAAATTGAAGACATTATCGGCGTCGATGCTATGGATGCTGTACGTTGTAGTGCCAAAACTGGTATTGGTATTGAAGACGTACTGGAAGAGCTGGTGGCAAAAGTCCCTGCGCCAAAAGGTAATCCAGACGCACCTCTTAAAGCCCTCATTATTGATTCCTGGTTTGACAGCTACGTGGGTGTTATTTCATTGGTACGTATTGTCGATGGCTCACTTAAGCACAAAGATAAAATAAAAGTCATGTCGACAGGGCAGGAATATCAAGTCGATCAAGTAGGTACTTTCACACCTAAACGCACACCATGTAACGTGCTGGATTGTGGTGACGTGGGTTACGTCATTTCAGGGGTCAAGGAAATTGATGGGGCACCGGTAGGTGACACCTTAACGCACGCACACCATGGTGCAGATAAAATGCTGCCCGGTTTCAAAGAAGTAACCCCACAAGTCTATGCCGGTATTTTCCCTGTCAGCAGTGATGATTACGAAAACTTCCGTGAAGCCTTGTCGAAATTACGCCTAAATGATGCTTCATTATTTTATGAACCTGAAAGCTCACAAGCCTTAGGATTTGGTTTCCGTTGTGGTTTCCTGGGGCTGTTGCATATGGAAATCATTCAGGAACGATTGGAACGTGAATACGATCTTGATCTGATCACAACAGCGCCGACCGTTGTGTTTGAAGTTCTCAAGAAAAATGGCGAAGTCGAACGGGTTGAAAATCCATCATCGCTACCTGATGTTGGCACCATTGAAGAAATACGTGAACCTATCGTCAGAGCGGATATTCTGGTGCCACAAGACCATTTAGGCGCTGTGATTACCTTATGCGTTGAAAAACGTGGTGTGCAGAAGAATATGCAGTATATGGGAAAACAGGTTGCGTTAACCTATGAACTTCCTATGAATGAAGTGGTCATTGATTTCTTCGACCGTGTGAAGTCTGTCAGCCGTGGCTATGCCTCGCTTGACTATCACTTTGTTCGGTTCGAGCCAGCCAATCTGGTGAAATTAGATATTATGATTAATGGTGAACGAGTCGATGCCTTATCGCTCATCGTGCACAAGGATAGCAGTGTGAGTCGCGGGAGACTGCTAGTCGAAAAAATGAAAGAGCTGATACCGCGTCAAATGTTTGATATTGCTATTCAAGCGGCTATTGGCGGACATATTATTGCTCGTTCTACCGTCAAAGCGATGCGTAAAAATGTATTAGCTAAATGTTACGGCGGTGACGTTTCTCGTAAACGTAAATTGCTGGAAAAACAAAAAGCAGGTAAAAAACGGATGAAGTCTGTTGGTAAGGTGGATGTGCCACAAGAAGCCTTCCTCGCCGTATTACAACTGTCAAAGAATTCATAAAAGGTAGGAAGGAGCGTTATACAGTGAGTTTTCCCGCAATCATGGTGTTACTGGTAGCCGTCACCGGCTTGATTTGGTTAATCGACAAGCTGTTTTGGGCACCAGGTCGTGATAACGATGCAAAAGAACCTGTCGTGGTTGAATATGCACGCTCATTTTTTCCTATCATTCTTTTGGTGTTAGTGATTCGCTCCTTTATCGCTGAACCTTTCCGTATCCCATCGTCATCAATGGTACCTACGCTGCACATTGGTGATTTTATTCTGGTGAATAAATTCTCATATGGCATCCGTTTACCGGTCCTCAACACAAAAATATTAGAGACAGGCGAGCCTGAACGAGGTGATGTGGTAGTTTTTCGTTACCCGGTGAAGAAGAATAAAAGTGACCCTGATATTGACTATATCAAACGTGTGGTAGGCCTTCCCGGAGATAAAGTCGGTTATTTCAATAAAACGATTTATATTAACGGCGAACCGGTTGCACAAGAGCCACAAGAAAAACCTGAAAGCATGATTAATATTTCAGCTCCAGGCTCTGAGTTACGTTCTGAACAGCTCGGTGAACATAATCATCTAATCGTGGTTGAACCGGGTGTTAAACGTGTGGAAGGTGAAACCGTGGTGCCTGAAGGACACTATTTTGTTATGGGGGATAACCGTGATAACAGTAATGATAGTCGTTACTGGGGAACCGTCCCTGAAGAAAATTTGGTCGGTAAGGCCTTTTTAGTTTGGATGAGTTGGGACTGGAATGAGGGCGGCATTGTCTGGAATCGTTTAGGTCAGTCTATTGAATAAGGAGATTGTGATGAAACACCAGCGAGGTATGACATTAATTGGCTGGGTCATTGTGTTGGCCTTGATTGCTTTTTTTGTGACATTAGCGATTCGTTTGGTGCCGATGTATCAGGAGTATTACGGTGTCGTCCAGATCATGGAAGATATGAAGACAGAACTACGTAATAACAATCTCTCGAAAAATGAAGTACAGACACTGCTTTCTAAGCGCTTTAATATCGGCTATATCAGTAGTGTCGAACGCGATGATGTCGAAGTTTTCCGCGGTAAAAACACCGCCTACGTAACGAAAATCGTTATCGACTATGAAGTGCGAAAACCGTTTTTTGCTCAGATCGATCTGGTCGGGCATTTTCATAAAGAAATTGATGTAGAGCCACAGCTATAATGATAACCCAGCGGCAAAAAGCCCTGTGCAAACAGTTAAAAGTAGAATTTAAAGATACCGCATTTTTACAACAAGCCTTAACGCACCGCAGTGCGGATCCCAAAAATAATGAGCGTCTTGAATATCTCGGTGATGCTATTTTGAGTTTTGTGATTGCGGAAGAGTTATTCAACCGTTTCCCTCAAGTTAAGGAAGGAAAATTAAGCCGTCTACGGGCTTCTCTGGTCAAAGGTGAAACCTTAGCTGAGCTGGGGCGCGAGTTAAAGTTAGGGGATGTATTAATCCTCGGGCCAGGTGAACTAAAAAGTGGTGGTTTTCGTCGGGAATCAATTCTGGCTGATGCGGTAGAAGCTATTTTAGGTGCACTTTATCTTGATAGCGGTCTGACACCTGTCAAAGAGCTCATCTTAAGACTATTTGCCGAGCGAATAGCGTCTATTGATGTGACAGAAACGGTCAAGGATCCTAAAACGCGTTTGCAGGAATTATTACAAAGTCGTAAACAGCCTTTACCGCTATATAGTGTTAAAGAATTAAAAACAGACAAGAAACAGCCTGTCTTTGAAGCATCCTGCCAGGTTACCTTGCTGGACAAAGTGGTCGTTGCTCAAGGCAGTAGTCACCGAAAAGCTGAAAAAAAAGCCGCTGAACGTGCCTTAACTCTAATAGAGGGTAAATAATGAATACCACACCATTTCGTTCCGGTTACGTTGCCATTATTGGGCGTCCAAATGTGGGTAAGTCCACATTAATCAACCGTATTCTTGGTCAGAAATTATGTATTACTTCACGTCGCCCACAAACGACCCGCCACCGTATTCTAGGTATTAAAACCACAGACCAGGGCCAGTTTATCTACGTTGATACACCGGGTATGCACAGCGACGGTAAAAAAGCGATGAATCGTTATATGAACCGCGCTGCTGCCGCTTCAATTGACGATGTGGATGTGGTGCTGTTTGTTGTGGAAGGACTGAAATGGACGGAAGATGATCAGCGCGTCTTGAAACGTATTCAACAAGATGCACGCTCTCCAGTCATTTTAGTGTTAAATAAAGCCGATAAACTCTCAGACAAATCAGATTTATTACCACAGATACAATCACTTGCACCACAATATGATTTTGCGGCTGTTGTGCCTATTTCTGCACGGAAAGGTATGAATACAGATGTACTGGAGCAGGAAATTGCCAAGTTAATGCCTGAAGGCGAGATGATCTTTGATGAAGATCAATTAACCGATCGCAGTTCACGCTTTTTGGCGGGTGAAATCGTACGTGAAAAATTATTCCGTTATCTCGGTCAGGAATTACCTTATTCACTCACTGTAGAAATTGAACAGTTCGAGGAAGAAGAAGGCATGTATCGAATTGGTGCTGTTGTTTATGTTGAGCGAAGCGGTCAGAAGTCGATTGTGATTGGTAAAAAAGGCGAACAGCTCAAGCTTATCGGTCAGGATGCTCGGCTGGAAATGGAACAGCTATTCGGTTGTAAAGTGTTTTTACAGATATGGGTCAAAGTGCGTGAAGGCTGGTCAGATAATGAGCGCATGTTAAAGAACCTGGGTTATAACGACGACCTATAGGTAGCTTGTGGAGCTGACGTCTGCTTTTGTTCTGCACCATAGACCCTATCGTGAAACCAGTTCACTGGTCGATGTGTTAACGCAGGATTATGGGCGAGTGAGTCTGGTCGCTCGAGGTTTACGGCAAAAAAAGAAACGCAGCTCATCGATACAAATATTTCAACCGCTCTGGCTCAGCTGGTATGGCCAAGGTGATTTAGTGACATTGAGTCACATCGAAGTGGATGAACCCAGTTATCGTCTTGTTGGTAATGCCAGCCTCTGTGGCCTTTATATGAATGAGTTGCTCGTCAAGTTATTACCTCTTCATGAAGCGGAACCAGAGATTTATCTGGCTTACCGTCAGGCGCTGTCTTCACTCCAACAAAAAAGCAATGAACAGATTACCCTGCGATTATTTGAAAAAGCGCTGCTCAGCCATCTAGGCTATGGTCTGGCATTAACGGTGGATGTCGATTCTGGTCAGAATATTGAAGATGAAGGCATGTATATTTACCATCCAGATAGTGGTCCACGCCGTGTATTTGGTCAACAGCTTGAGAATACGGTATCTGGACGCAGCTTACGTCATCTTGATCAGGAAGCGGAATTTGATGATGTGAGCCTGAAAGAAATCAAACATATGATGCGGTCAGTGATAAATTATTACTTGGGCGGCCGTCCTTTACATAGTCGTCAGTTATTTGCTGGGCTTAATCAATTTACAACAAAAACAAACTGAGTTTGGAGATTCATGTCTATTTATCTAGGTGTCAACATCGATCACATCGCCACACTGCGTCAAGCTCGTGGAACACGTTATCCTGACCCCATTCAGGCAGCGATTGAAGCAGAGCAAGCAGGAGCGGACAGTATCACATTACATTTACGCGAAGATCGTCGACATATTCAGGAACGTGATGTGGCGATGTTGAGCGATATCTTGCAGACAAAAATGAATCTTGAGATGGCGGTCACTGAAGAAATGTTGGCGATGGCTGAAAAATATCGTCCTGCAGACTGTTGTTTAGTACCTGAGAAACGTGAGGAATTGACAACAGAAGGTGGTCTGGATGTGGCGGGGCAGTTGTCTCGAATGCAGCAAGCGTGTCAGCGCCTTGCGGCGGCCAATGTACGTGTCTCTTTATTTATCGATCCTGATTTGGCTCAAATAGAAGCGGCAGTGGCTTGCGGTGTACCAGTGGTAGAACTTCATACTGGCCGTTATGCTGATGCCGAAACCGATGCAGAGGCCGAAAGAGAGCTTGCCGTGATTGCTGATGCAGCAAAACAGGCTCATGAAAGGGGATTACAGGTGAATGCTGGCCATGGTCTGCATTACCACAATACTCAGAAAATTGCGGCGATACCGGAACTGGTGGAGTTAAATATTGGCCACGCGATTGTGGCGCGTTCGGTGTTTACTGGCTTTCAGGCAGCGGTTCGCGAGATGAAACAATTGATGCAGGACGCGCGCCGGGGATGATCATTGGCATTGGCACAGACCTTGTTCATATTCCGCGAATGCAAGACTTACTCGATAAACATGGTGATAAGTTTGCTGAAAGAATACTCAGTGCCCATGAGTTCAGCGAGTTTAAATTGCAACTTAAACCGGCTAATTTTTTAGCGAAACGATTTGCAGCAAAAGAAGCCGCCGCTAAAGCCATGGGGACAGGATTTCGGGATGGTTTAAGTTTGCGCCACATCAGCGTCAGAAATAATTCACTAGGTAAACCTGAGTTACAGTTCGAAAAAGTGGGACTGGAACTGAAAGAAAAAATGCATATTGATAAGGCGATGTTAAGCCTGAGTGACGATCATGAATATGCGATTGCTTATGTTGTGTTAATGGAAGCAAATTGATGAAATCTTACCCGACGATTGAAGCGTTTATTGGCCGCACGCCGCTTGTCAGATTACAGCGTATTCCCGGCGAGTCGAGTAATACCATTCTGGTGAAACTGGAAGGTAATAATCCAGCTGGCTCGGTTAAAGACCGACCTGTGGTGAGTATGATTCAACAAGCGCAGTTACGCGGTGATATCATGCCTGGCGACACCTTGATCGAAGCGACCAGTGGCAATACTGGTATTGCTTTGGCGATGGTGACGGCGATACTAGGGTATCGAATGATTCTGATTATGCCGGAAAACAGTAGTGCTGAACGTCGTGCTTCAATGAAAGCGTATGGTGCCGAACTTGTTCTGACAGATGGTATGGAGTCCGCAAGGGATCTGGCCTTACAAATGCAGAAAGAGGGCAAAGGCAAGGTGCTAAATCAATTTGGAAACTTTGATAATCCTCTGGCCCATTATGAATCTACGGGGCCTGAAATATGGGCTGATACCGAGGGCGAAGTTACCCACTTCGTGAGTTCAATGGGCACGACCGGCACAATTATGGGGACATCGCGTTATTTAAAAGAACAAAAACCAGCGATTCAAGTGGTGGGTGTGCAGCCGGCAGAGGGCGCCAGTATTCCGGGTATTCGCCGTTGGCCGCAGGCTTATTTACCTGAGATTTTCGAGCCAGAGCGCATTGATATAACAATAGATGTCACTCAAGATGAAGCTGAAAGCATGATGCGACGACTGGCCGCTGAAGAAGGTATTTTTGCCGGAGTGTCATCGGGTGGTGCATTAGCTGCAGCTATGAAGGTCTCTGAGCAGGTAGAAAATGCGGTGATTGTCAGTATCGTCTGTGATCGTGGCGATCGTTACATCTCAACAGGCGTTTTCCCTGCCTGATAATGAGCTATCTGACGCCAAAGTCAGTTTTCTTATGGCTATGTTTATGGTCATTCCCGGTATTCGCTATTAATACGATTCAAATTAGTAGTGAACATAGCTGGGCAGAAAAATTTGATGCGAAAGAGCTGAAGACCTATGTCCAACTTACTTCTGATGGTCTGAAGCTATCAGGGACCGCTGCTCAAATCACCTTAGCTGAACCACTGAATCAATTACGCAATGTGACATTTGAGTGTACAAAAGCAGCTTGGTTAACGGATGCCTTTCATTGTCAGTCAGGTAGTTTACAGTTTTCTCATCCTGAGCTGGGGCAGCAACAAATCCAATTTAGTCTCGATGTCAGTAC
The DNA here is from genome assembly GCF_002341285.1 of Methylophaga sp. UBA2513. NCBI lineage: Bacteria > Pseudomonadati > Pseudomonadota > Gammaproteobacteria > Thiotrichales > Piscirickettsiaceae > Methylophaga > Methylophaga sp. UBA2513. The sequence continues at coordinate 107,054 of NZ_DDNT01000022.1, forward strand.
CGAAGGTGAACAATATCATATCCAGCTAAAAAATCTGAGACTGGATGGTGGTACGGTAAGCCTTGATATTAGTCTTGATGAACAGCGTTGGGACGTGAATATTGATGCTCAGAATATTCCCTTATCAGCACTACAGAAATGGCTACCTCAATTTTTGGATAAACAATACATTGATGTGGTCAACAACTGGCAGCCTCAAGGTCAGATATCTGTTCAAGCACGTTTTGATGGAAACTTGCTGGGAGTATCGTCAGCCACCGCAAAGTGGCAATTCACTGATTTGGGTTTTAGTAATACGACGGCAAGTCAGGTGGCGGAAAATGTGACAATGCAAGGAGATGTCGCCTTAAATAATACGGACAATACCTGGGATATTGTTGCTGCATCTTCATTCACTGCAGGCCAGGTTTATAGTGATCCTGTCTTTGTCGATTTATCTACTTCTGCCATTGAGTTAAGCATTGAAGGCAAGTATGAATCAGGCTTAAATCACTGGACCTTAGCGGATATCAAGTTAACGCAACCAGAACAATTTACTTTAGAGGCCACTGCTGAAATAACAGATAATATGCCGACTAAGGTTGAAGCGAATGTGACTGTAAAAACGCTATCACCATTTTATTCAACATGGCTAAAGCCTTTTATGGTGGGCACTGCCGCAGCTGATTTACAATTGTCAGGTCAGGTTTCATCCTCAATAAGTTGGTCTGACAAGCAGCATCAGCTGAGTGCCACGTTGAATAACGTCAGTGTGGTGGATAGTGAGCAGCGTTACAAGGCGGATAAGCTGAATGGTGAACTGGTTTGGACCAATAGTGATAAGCCTTTAAATGGTTATTTATCCTGGCAGCAAGCCAAACTGTATGCTGTCGATATTGGTGCCGGCAGTCTGCATACGCAAACTGTGAAAAATGGCTTTAAGTTAGTAGAAGAAACGACGATTCCCGTATTGGATGGAGAGCTACAAATAAATCAGCTGAGTTTGCAGCAACAAGAAGATAAACAGATAACCTGGTCATTTGATGGCTTGTTGTTACCGATATCCATGGAGAGTTTAACGCAGGCACTGGACTGGCCGACAATGCATGGTAAGTTATCGGGCGTTATTCCTCATGTGCGATACCAATCTCAGCAATTAACTATCGATGGGGCATTACAAGTTAAAGTCTTCGATGGTACGACAGTCATTCGCGACTTGCGTTTGACGGATCCTCTTGGCGTATTACCACAACTGTATGCCAATATTGATATCACAGAGTTAGATTTAGCACTGTTAACCAAAACGTTTGATGTGGGAAAAATTACAGGTCGTGTGTCCGGAGCTGTTCATAACTTACGATTGTCTGATTGGAAACCGGTCCAGTTTGATGCCACATTAGAAACGTCTGAAGATAATCCGGGGAAACGTGTTATCAGTCAGCGTGCCGTAGATAATTTAACGCAGGTTGGCGGTGGTGCAACAGGCATGATATCCAGAAGTTTTTTACGTTTTTTTGATGACTTTTCTTACAAACGTTTAGGACTGTCTTGTTATTTACGAAATGATGTCTGTGAAATGGCTGGCATCGAAGATGCTGATCAGGGGTACTATATTGTGAAAGGTGGTGGCGGTTTACCACCATGGATTGATGTGATTGGTTATACACGAAGAGTGGACTGGGCAGATTTATTAGAGCGTATCAAAGCGGTACAAAATAGTTCTGGACCGATAATTGAGTAAGGAGAGGTTATGCAAATCATGAAATGGTTAACGGGGACGGTGTCGGGATTAATGTTGGTCTCGTGCGTGACTATAAATATCTACTTCCCAGCAGCGGCAGCTGAAAAAGCGGCAGATAGAATTATTGAAGATGTGTGGGGACCAGATACAAACCCCGCTGATACGATTAAATCTGATGATCAGGATAAGCAGTCTTCAGTATCAGATGCCAAGTTGCCACTGGCAATGTCGATATTGAACTGGATGGTACCGAAAGCTGAAGCGGCGGGCGCGGATATTAATATCAATTCACCCGCTATCAATGCATTACAGTCGAATATGAAATCACGCCATGAAAGCCTGAAGCCTTTCTATAATAGTGGCGCAATAGGTTTAACTGATGATGGTTTTATTACATTGCGTGATGCTAAGTCGGTACCGTTAAAAGACCGTAATCAGTTAAACAGCTTGATTGCCGCTGAAAATAATGATCGTAAAGCGTTATATGCTGAAATCGCCAGAGCCAATGGTCATCCAGAATGGCAGAATGATATCCAGCAAACATTTGCACAACGTTGGATTAGTAATGCTGCTAATGGCTGGTGGTATCAACAAGGCGGCAGCTGGAAACAAAAATAATTACATCAGATTGATTATAATAACGATATCCAGTGGTGTGAAAACACCACTGGATTTTTATTTTTCAGAGATAAGAGATAACAATGGCAAGACGTAGCCGCAGACAAAGAATACCGCAAGAGCTTGTGACAGCAGAGATTGAGTCATTATCACATGATGGCAGGGGAATTGCTCGCATCGAAGGCAAAACTGTTTTTGTAGATGGCGCATTAGCCGGAGAAAAAGTGAACTTTCAATATAGTCGGGTTCATAAAAAATATGATGAAGCGCGCACGGTAGAAGTCTTGTCTGCTGCTGATGATCGGGTAGAGGCAAAATGTCAGCATTTTAGTATTTGTGGCGGCTGTAGTTTGATGCATATGTCACCTGAAGCACAGTTGGCTCATAAACAGGCCACATTGGCTGAACACTTTACTCATTTTGGTAACTTAAGCCCTGAACAGTGGTTGGAACCTTTAACCGGTCCATTATGGGGATATCGTCGTAAAGCACGCCTCGGCGTTAAATACGTCGCTAAAAAAGAACAAGTTTTAGTGGGCTTTAGGGAAAAGTCATCGCCGTACATTGCCATGCTTGAACAATGTGAAGTGTTAGATCCACGTGTGGGTCATCGTTTAACGGATTTAGCTTCATTAATTGGTGGATTGGAAGCCTATAACCGCATCGCTCAGATTGAAGTGGCAATGGATGATGAACATGTCGCATTGGTGTTTCGTAATCTGGATGAATTATCCGAGACTGATAAAAATGCATTGATTAGCTTTGGACAAAACAATAATTTATGGATTTATCAGCAACCAGGTGGGCCGGATACCGTGTCTTTATTATGGCCTGAGTCTGCTCAGCTTAGTTACGCACCAGAGCCGGGGTTGAACTTACAGTTTGACCCGAGTGACTTTACGCAGGTGAATGCGGGTATTAACGAAAAAATGATTCAAAGGGCCATGACGCTGCTGGATGTTCAGGATGGAGATCGTATTCTTGATTTGTTCTGCGGGCTCGGCAACTTTACTTTGCCTTTAGCTAAACGGGTGACAGAGGTCGTTGGCGTTGAAGGTGATGCTGCACTGGTACAACACGCAAAAAATAATGCCGCACTTAATGCCTTATCTAATGCCGAGTTTGAGCAAGCGGATCTCACCCAAACAGAATTGAAAGATTATCCTTGGGCACAAAAAGGGTTTAATAAGATTTTACTGGATCCTCCCAGAAGTGGGGCATTTGAAGTGTTGCATCAATTAGCTGCGTTAGGTGCTGAGCGATTGGTATATGTCTCATGTAATCCTGCAACGCTAGCACGTGATGCTGGCGAACTGGTGAACCAGCATGGCTACATTATGGAATCGGCAGGCATTATGGATATGTTCCCACATACCACCCATGTCGAGTCTATTGCTGTATTTGTAAAAAAACGTTAAAAAAGATTAAAAACTGTACCAAAGTACAATTGTTCCGACATAGATATCCTCATATTATGCAATCGTCCGGAATAAGTTGAGTCGGACTTATTTATCCGTTAACAGTGAAGTTATCGGACAAGTAGAGTCGTAATAAGCTGATTTATTTTACTTTTTAGTACCAAAGTACAATTGTTTGGCACATTACAACTCACTAATATCTATCTTGCAGATAGTGATTGCATAATAAACAGATAAGCCAACCTTGGTGTGAGCCATGTGACGGAAAGCCACGGGTCTTTTTTTAAAGATGGCCGGGCTGCATAGTAAACAAGGATAATTCTATGAAATTTTACAAATCGGCTATTTTAGTAGCTGCTATGTTGCTAGGTTTTTCAAGTGTTGCTTCAGCAACATTTTTCCATGGTCACCACCACCATCATGGTGGTTGTGGGGACGATTCATCTTTATGTGATAACCCTGAAACATACTCAGAAACATTTACTGCCTCAGTATCGAACTATTATGAGTTTGGTTATATGGATTTCGATGCTATCACTGACCCTGCAGATTTAGACATTACATCTGCCACACTAAAAATTTCGACAAATGCAAATGGTTGGTGGGATGATTTATATGCTTATACTGATAACTGGTATGGTACTGGTTTGAGCTACTTAGGTTCTCTGGATGGCGGTGTTGAAATGTTCAGCCTAAGCTCAGACTTATTTGACGAAATCCTTGCTGGCATCTCATTCAAGGCTTGGTTTTCAAAATGGAGCGAAGACGTTTTCTGGGCTGAGTTAACAGTGAATGGCGAATATTGCCCACCTGTTAGCGAAGTACCTGTTCCTGCTGCTGTATGGTTACTAGGTTCTGGTTTGATGGGTATGACAGCAATGCGCAGACGTAAAAAAACTGCCTAAGCTAAGACAGAATACCGTATGATAAAAGCCGCGATTCCATCGCGGCTTTTTTTTATGGCTGAACAACTCAAAAATAAACTTCATATTCCTGCAGTGAAGGAAATCGGCTCTCTGATTCATTCAGTGTGGCCTGATTTTGCTGTAACGGATTTTATTGAGACTGCATCTCTCAAACTAGATGAGCTGGAGCTCAAGACGCGTGCAGATTATCTTGCGAAGAGTTTGCATGTTTATCTACCTCACGATTATGTTGATGCAATAAATATCTTATTAGAGGCGGCTGAGTCTCTTAGAGATGAACATTTTTCTGGGTGGGCACATTACCTAGCCTGGCCATTAATTGATTATGTTGCTTTATATGGTCTGGAGCATCGCAACGTTTCTTTTGCTGCACTCGAAAAACTCACTTCATTATTTACAGCTGAGTTTGCTATTCGTTTTTTTCTGAAGGCTCACTTTGATGAAACCTATCAGCAAATGCTGTTATGGGCTGAACATGATGATGAACATGTACGAAGATTAGCTTCTGAAGGCATTCGCCCGCGTTTACCCTGGGCACCGCAACTCGCTGAACTACGTCATGATCCCGCTCTTATATGGCCGCTTCTTGAGAAGTTAAAAAGTGATTCGAGTCTATATGTGAGACGGTCTGTGGCTAATAACATCAATGATATGAGTAAAGATCATCCTCAAATGGTTATTGATGTCTGTTCTCAATGGCAAAAAAATGCTTCTGATAATACGAGTTGGGTGATTCGCCATGCGATGAGAAGTCTCGTTAAACAAGGTATAACAGATGTCTATCCGCTTTTAGGTTTTAGTCACTCGGTTAACATTGAACAAGCACAGCTTCGGCTTTCTCAGTCAGTATTACAGCTTGGAGAAACACTCGTGCTGGAATTGGGAATGCTGAGCAAACAGATTCAATACCTTGTATTAGATTACAAAATTCGCTTTGTTGGTGCGGGAGGGAAAATAAGCAGAGAAAAAGTATTTAAATGGAAAAATATTCATTTAAGTGAAGGACAATATCTTCAGTTGGAAAAACGACATAGCTTGAAGAAGATTTCGACAAGACAATATTACCCGGGCACACATGAGGTTGAGTGTTTATTAAACGGCCAGTGTGTTGCCCGGGCAAGTTTTGAGTTATTGATGCCTTAACTGGATTAGGACATGATTAGGCCGAAAGCAACAAGTGCTAGCCATGCAACAGACATCACGCAGATTAATGCGGCAAAGTTATCGTGAATATAGTGTTCGATTTTTTCCATAATAGTTCTCCCCTCTGAAAATAGTCTGCTGTCTAAACAGCGTGAGGTTATTATTTATCTACTGTGGATATCGGGCATTGACCTAGATCAAAAATCAATCACTTGCTGAATCGATGCTAATTTATAGGCATAAAAAAAGCCAGTCTAAGACTGGCCTTTTAATAATACGCTGATTGGCTTAGTTGTGATAAAGGCCGTAAGCAATGAGTAGCAGCCAAAATGCAGTAAAGCCCAGAATAATATGTGGAAACTTTTCTATCAGCAATTTATCGATTTTTTTTAACATGTTTTTTTCTCGTAGTTCAATAGGTTATACAATTTTAAACTTATTATTATGGCGCTAAAGATAGCAGTTATTTGGCTTTTATGCCAGCTTGTCATCAGCAATATGATAATGCGGATCTTCCATCACATTGACTTCAATCAGATCCGCTGCATTGTTCAGTAATTGTTTACATTCTTCACTTAAATGCCTTAAATGCAGTGTTTTCCCAGCTTTGATATAACGATCTGCCAACGAATCAATAGCTTCAATAGCGGAATGGTCATAAACCCGCGAGTTTTTGAAATCTAGAATGACGTCATCCGCATCATCATTTTTCGGATCAAATAAATCATTAAAGTTACGCACCGAACTAAAGAATAACGGTCCGTTTAACTCATGAACAATAGAGCCTTGTTCATTTTTATAACTTTTCAGATAGATATGTTTGGCATGTTGCCAAGCGAAAACCAACGCAGACATGATGATACCGGTAATCACGGCGATAGCCAGATCAGTAAAGACAGTAATCACGGCGACGGAAATACCGATAATGGCATCCGGTAATGGAATACGGCCCAGTAAGCGAAAACTCGCCCATTCGAAGGTACCCAGTACCACCATAAACATCACGCCCGTTAAAGCCGCAATAGGGATGATTTCAATCAGTGGTGATGCAAATAAAATAAAACAAAGTAAGAATAAGGCTGCCGAGATACCAGATAATCTACCGCGTCCACCCGAGTTAATATTGATCATACTTTGACCAATCATGGCACAACCGCCCATGCCGCCAAAAAAGCCTGTTACGGTGTTAGCTACACCTTGACCAATACATTCTTTATTTGGGCGGCCTGTTGTTTCTGTGATTTCATCAATGAGAGTGAGGGTTAGTAAGGACTCTGTTAAACCAATAAACGCTAAGATAAAGGAGTAGGGCGCGATAATCAGTAATGTTTCCAGATTGAAGGGAACCATCGGAATACTGAACTCTGGAAGACCGCCGGCAATAGAAGCAATATCACCTACATTACGAATATCAAGATGCAGGCCAATTGCCACTAGAGTAACGACAATAATAGCGGCCAAAGAGGATGGGAAAGCTTTAGTTAACTTAGGCAAGAAATAGCTAATCGCCATGGTTAAAGCGACCAGACCTAACATCCACCATAATGGCTCACCTGATAGCCATTGTTCCTCACCATTTTCACCAGTGACTTTAAAGGCTTTGAGTTGGGCCAGAAAGATGACCATGGCCAGACCATTTACAAACCCCAACATAACCGGAAGTGGGACAATACGAATAAATTTACCCAACCGGAATACCCCAGCCAGGATTTGCAGAATGCCCATTAACACGACAGTGGCAAATAAATATTCCACACCGTGTTGTGCCACCAATGCCACCATAACAACCGCTAACGCGCCTGTCGCACCTGAAATCATACCTGGCCGGCCACCAATCGCCGCGGTGATAAGTCCGACAAGAAATGCGGCATATAAACCGACTAAAGGCTCAACACCAGCCACAAAGGCAAAAGCCACCGCTTCTGGCACAAGCGCTAAGGCAACAGTCAGTCCAGATAACACATCATTCTTTATGTTTTGTGGGCGTTTCAGTAACAGATTAAACATAGGATCCCTTTATAAACCAAACCGAGCTATGACTCATACACACCATGCATAGCAAGGTGCTAGCAGTAATTTATTTTGATTTTGACTGAGTCATGAGAGGTAAGCCTTCGATGGGAAAGGCTTGAAAAGGCGACAATTATCGCTGAAACACGGCATTAAGTCTAGTTATCCCTTGAATTTACTCCTTTAATAACAAAGATATAAGCTCGCCTTGTTCATGTGGATATGATTAAAAATAATACTTGCTGAAATGGAATAAATTCTCTATATTTTCTCTTCTCAATATTTTCTCTAAAAGGAAGAGATGATGCTGACCGAACGTGAACAAGATACATTGAATTTTATTCGTCAATACATAGATGAACAGGGACGTTCACCGCTGGTTTCTGAGATTGCCAAGGGCTTAGGGATAAAGTCTCAAGGCACAACCCATCGTTATATCCAGGCATTGGTGGATGCCGGACTTCTAGAGCGACATGTCGGAAGAACACGAGGACTGCACTTAACCGAGCAGCCTGACCCTGCTCCGCTGACATCCGTCACTTTGCCAGTAAAAGGAAAAATCGCCGCTGGCCGCTTAGTGGAAGCCATTGCTGATGAGTCTGAAATTGATTTGAGCGATATGTTTACTGGAAAGGGACGGTTTGTACTGAAAGTAAACGGTGACTCGATGATTGATAAGGCCATTATGTCGGGCGATTATGTCGTGGTGCAATCCCAGCCAACAGCACGTCATGGCGATATTGTTGTTGCTTTGGTGGATGGGTTTGATGCCACCCTGAAAACGCTGTTAATTAATAACGATGGCACCGTGACATTAATGCCTGCTAATGCTAATTATGAACCTGTCACCTTGCCTGCCAGTCGTGTACGGGTCCAAGGTGTAGTGGTCGGTCAGTTACGTACCTATCCTTAAATAATGACTATTGATGCCTTATCACCATGGCCACGCATGATCGCCTTAGTGGATATGGATTGTTTTTTTGCCCAAGTAGAGCAGATGGATAATGCTGATTGGTTCAAAAAGCCGGTAGCCGTAACCAATGGTCTTCAGGGAACGACGATTATTACCTGTTCCTATGAAGCCAGAGCATTTGGCGTACATACCGGAATGCGTTTGAAACAGGCCAGACAGTTATGTCCTGGCCTGATCCATGCGCCTTCACGGCCATATCGCTATGCTGAGTTATCAACACGCATCATGGAAGGCTTAATCGACATTACGCCGGATGTGGATGTAGTGGTTTACTGATCCCGGA
>NZ_DDNT01000011.1:0-17145 GCF_002341285.1 Methylophaga sp. UBA2513
AATTATTTGTGGGGATAGCTCAGACTCTGACCCTATTGATTTGCAAGTCTTTATCTTTAATATTGAGCGTGTCCTGATAGCCCACAAAGTCACCTCTTTGATACATTTAACAGTCTTTTTTAGGCATTGGGTGCGTCAAGCTCTGTAGCGAACCATTTTGACGCTGCCACCATGAGTGCAAACGTCGAAATCAGAAAATCCAACCTAACGTCGCCAGATCCGAAGGTAATTCTTTCACCGGGCCGCGCGATTGGTAGTTCTATATATCGTTTAGCAAGCGGTGTAAAAGATTCATCAATTTCTTTTATGCTGTCAACCTGTCGAGCAAGCTGGGCAACTATGTCGTCCGTGAGCGATTTGACTTTATGCGCCAACTTGTTTCGGATTCCATTGACTTCATGCATTGCTCTGACAAAGGGAATAGGCATTCCAAACGCTGCTGCAAATGCCAGTTTCTGCCCAGTGTTAGGCGGCATTTTTACATATGGCTTAAGGTCTGGTGTTATCTGACGGGAGAGATAGAATTCAAGTAGCTGGTCGATCGCAAGGTGCATGCGAAGAACCGTGCCAATTTCATCCTCGGTTTCAGCAGCACGAATTATCCGCTCGGTGTCGAACCAGTCTGCGATCACTTCCGTCATCTCTGCTCCTTTGTCTAACAGTGCCTTTTATAAGGCCACTGGTCTCATAATAAATATTAAACAGGTGGCCTTATAATTCATTTTAAAAAAACATAACATTTTGATTATTAATGAATATTGATTTACTGATTTTGAATTATGAGGCCATATTTTTGAACTAACAGTGAAAAATAGTGCCTGAAATCACTTATTTTGGGAAGGGGATTTTATAAAGTAGTTTAATGATTTTATTCAGGTAGTCGCAGGAAACTGGCTGCCGACTGATGGTTGTTAAGATGAGGGACCACGCCCAAGCAGGGGGCATCAATTCGGCTTGTTAAGGTCTCTATCATTTCAGTTGATTCTGATTGTTCAGCCACATGATTCGCCACCCAGCCAGCCAGTTTGAGACCTTGTTGTTCAATAGCTGCCACGGTCAATAAGGCATGATTAATACAACCGAGTTTAATTGCCACCACCAAGATCACTGGCAATTGAAGTTCAACAGCAAGATCGGCCATGGTCCTTTCTGCGTTTAGTGGTACATACCAGCCTCCCGCCCCCTCCACAATGACTGCCTCTGCCTGTTCAGCGATCAATTCATAGCTTTGTTTAATCTTAGCAAGAGAGAGTGTTACTCCTTCTCGCTCCGCCGCAATATGCGGGGCAATAGCGGGTTCAAAGGCATAAGGATTGATCAGTGAATAAGCTAAATCTGTCTGGCTTTGTTTGATTAATGCGAGTGCATCCTCATTTTTCCACTGCCCATCTAACCATTCACAACCGCTGGCAATCGGCTTCATGCCAACTGTTTTATAGCCTTGTTGTTGCAGTAGAGATACCAAGCCCACACTGATGAAGGTCTTCCCTACTTCAGTATCTGTACCTGTTATAAAAAAATGTGTGCTGGTCATAATCGTTTGATCTCACTGATCGGAATATAAACACTGTCGTCATCCGTTCGGCATTGGCCTGATTGAGCTAATTTCCACGCATGGCCAAAAATGACTTCATAGCTGGCAGGTAAACCCTCAGCTTGGCGAAATGTTTCATAGGCTGAAACCACTTTTTGCATCAGTTGCTTTCCTGTCAGGCCTCGACGGCGACCTTCATTCACATTACGTGCGCCAAGAATTTTTAGATCGCGCATCACGCTCATCGCATCGTTGTAGCTTAATGTGTAAGGTTCCATATCGAGTACACAATCAGCTAAGCCGCTAGCTGTCATGGCATCGCCGACATCATGCATATCGTAAAATAAATTCACATGTGGATAGGTATCGACTTCAGCCCAAGCCTGACGTAGCTCCGTCAGGGTATCTGGCCCCAAGCTGGTAAACATCAATAGTCCTTGTGGTTTTAGCACCCGAAAGATTTCACTGAAACAACGTTTAGGATCACACCACTGTAATGCCAGGTTGGCATAAATAAGGTCGACGCTGTTATCTGCTAACGGGATAGCTTCGGCATCACCCGCCAACACCTGTAAACGTTTCTGTTTCGGTAACCAGCGTTTAATACCTTGATCATGCCGATAACGCTTTTCGGCTTGCTTTAACATTTGCGGTGCAATATCGACAGCCACTAACTGTGCATGAGGATAGCGCTTTTGCAATAACGCTAAGTTACGTCCGGTCCCCGCCCCTAAATCTACTATCGTCTGAGGTTCAATAGTGATATATGACAGGCGTTCTAATAATTCATCGGCTGTTTGTCTTTGTAACACAGCCACATCATCGTAATGCTCGGCGGCGGCAGAAAAGGACTGTGCCACTCTTTTCTTATCGGGACGATATTCACTCATGGATAAATTGTTCTATCACTAATTGGCATTGCTGAGGCTGTGAAATAAAAGGCGCGTGGCCTAATCCCGGCATCACATCAATGCGCAGTTTTGGCTGCAACTTCTGTACATCTTCCACTAATGAAACTGGAATAAGATGATCATTCTCTGCCAAAATCATTTGTGTGGGGCAATTTACAGTGGCAAGCGCATCTCGTAAATCCCACTCAGCCAGACACTTTAAGCCTGCCTGTAATGCCTCTGGTTTTGGTTCATGCTGTTGAGCCAGTTGCTCACTTAATTGTTTAATCACTTGCCGGGGCTGATTCGCACCTTTTGCTTGCAGCATAATAAACCGCTGCAAGGTCTGTTGTTGATCATCAGCTAAGCTGGCTGAAAAGGTTTCAAAAACTTCTTGTGGCATCGCACAAGGCCAATCATCTGTTTGCACAAAGCGTGGATTACTTGCCAGCAAAATCAGTTTTTTTACTTTATCAGGATAATGTTTAGCCATGGCTAATGACACTTGTCCGCCTAATGACCAACCCAGCCAAATGGCCTTTTCTGGTAAAGCTTCTGCTAGCTTGGCTAATAAAGTGCTTAATTCAAAATCACCTTCGTGCCAGTCACTTTGACCATGTCCGGGTAAATCGACCAGATGACAGCAAAAGTGCTCGGAAAATAATTCAAGCAAGGGCGACCAGACACCGCTATGCATACTCCAGCCGTGAACCAATACTAAGTCTGGTCCATGACCTATGCTGTTAATGTGCATACGCCTGCTCCAAAGCAACAAGCAGTCTGTCTACATCCTGTTCTGTATGGGCAGCAGAGAAGGTAATTCTCAATCTGGCGGTATTTTTTGGCACTGTCGGTGGACGAATAACACCGACCAGAATGCCTTGCTCTTCTAATTTCGCCCCGATTTCCAGCGCCTTTTTATCTTCACCGATTATGACGGGTTGTATTGGGGTTTCTGAAGACATCAGCTCCAGACCGAGTTGTTCAGCACCTTGTCTGAATTGCTGAATTAATTGCTGAAGTTTGTCACGTCGCCACTGTTCAGTTTCCACCAGCTCCAGACTGGCTAGTGTTGCCGCGGCAATCGCCGGCGGCTGTGCCGTGGTATACACATAGCTACGTGCTTGCTGAATTAAGGTTTCGATGACCAGCTCATCAGCAGCGACAAAAGCACCGCCAGTACCAATCGCTTTACCTAAGGTCCCCACCACAATCGGCGCCTTATTAGGTGTGATTTGGAAGTGAGAAACCGTGCCGCGACCACCTTCACCAATCACACCAAAACCATGAGCATCATCAATCAGAACGGCTGCATGATGTTGTTCAGATAAGGCCATAATTTCAGGTAAGGAGGCGATATCTCCATCCATACTGAATACACCATCACTCACTATCAGCCGATGTTTTGCTGTAGCGGCATTATGTAAGCGTTTATGTAATAGCCCCATATCAGCGTGTGGGTAACGTAACTGGTCGGCATCAGTCAGACGGCCACCGTCCAGTAGAGAAGCATGATTCCATTTGTCCTGAATCACGGCATCGCCACGAGTAAGCAGTCCATCAATCACGCCAAGATTGGCCATATAACCAGTGGAAAATAGTAATACGCGTTGTTGACCCGTAAAATCCGCCAGTTTTTCTTCTAATGCCTGATGGTAATAACTATGACCGGTCAACAAATGGGCGGCGCCACTACCGACACCTTCCTTATCAACTGCTTCTTTGAACGCTTGTTTAATATCAGGATGGGCAGCAAGACCAAGATAATCATTGCTGCAAAATGACAAAATAGTTTTATCACCAAGATGAATATGCACACCTTGCTCACCGACTCTAAGACGATTTTGTCGATAACGCCCAGCCGCTTTGCGTTCAGCTAAAGCGGCGGTCAGTTCATTATGCCAAGGGAGTTTGGCCACTCGAAACTGGAGACGTTAGGCTGCTGAAGAACAGCTGCGTTCTTCTGTTTTTTCTTCACCAACCCAAGGTGTGATACCTAAACGTTTAAACAATTGCTGATCATGGTTGGTATCAGGGTTGTCAGTGGTTAACAGTTTTTCACCATAGAAAATCGAGTTAGCACCAGCCAGGAAACACATGGCTTGTAACTCATCGGTCATATGCTCACGACCTGCTGATAAACGCACAAATGATTTCGGCATCATGATACGGGCAACAGCAATGGTACGAACAAACTCGATTGGATCCAGGTTGTCCACACCATCTAATGGTGTACCTTCAACTTGTACTAATAAATTGATCGGCACGCTTTGTGGTTGTGTTGGCAGATTTGCCAGGCTGATTAATAAACCAGCACGGTCATTGCGACCTTCGCCCATGCCCACAATACCGCCGCTACATACATTAATACCGGCATCACGAACATGACTTAAGGTATTCAGACGATCTTCATAGGTGCGGGTAGTAATAATTTCACCGTAAAATTCAGGTGATGTATCCAAGTTGTGATTGTAGTAATCCAGACCAGCATCTTTTAAACGCTTGGCTTGATGCTCTTCAAGCATACCCAGTGTGACGCAAGTTTCCAAACCTAAGCTCTTCACGCCTTCAACCATTTCTGCAACGCGTTCCAGATCACGGTCTTTCAGGCTACGCCAGGCTGCGCCCATACAAAAACGATTAGCACCAGCCTCTTTCGCTTCATTGGCTGATTTCATGACTTCATCAAGCGGCATCAAAGGTTCTGCTTTGACGGCTGATTCATGGTGTGCACTTTGCGGGCAATAACCACAGTCCTCGGCACAACCACCGGTTTTAATACTTAATAAGGTACTAATCTGCACCGCATTGGCATCAAAGTTAGCACGATGAACGGTTTGTGCTTTAAACATCAGGTCGTTAAAGGGCATAGCAAATAAGGCTTCAACCTCTTGCTGGCTCCAGTCGTTGCGGATTGTTGCTTGGGTTTCTGCTACATTCTCAGGCATGATGACTCTTTACTGATTTAAAGGATTAAATTAGGTCATGTCATGGCAAATCTGCTCTCACTGACACAACAATTCCGACAATTATACAGGAAAGTATTTCCAATTCCGTGTTTACTCTGTGGACTGCCGACAGAAGAACATGCCCTTTGTCAGGGTTGCATCAATGAATTACCGCTTATTAAACAACATTGTCTTCGTTGCGCCATACCATTGGCATCTGGACATATTTGCGGACAATGTCTGAAAAAGCCGCCGATACAAGACATCAGTCTCAGCCTGTATCGTTACGAGCAAGCCGTTCCCAGAATGATGTCTGCCCTGAAGTATCATCGGCAAGTTCAGATTGCTGATCTCTGTGCACGAGAATTTATAAAACAGCATTCACTGAATTCACTTCCGGAAGTATTGATTCCCATACCTCTTCACCCCAGTCGTCTTCGTCAACGTGGGTATAACCAGTCTTTATTATTTGCGGAAAAACTGGCTGCATTATTGAATATTTCCTGCCAACCAGAGTTACTGAAGCGTATCAAAAAAACCGCCAACCAGACCCAACTCAATGCGAAACAGCGACATAAAAACATGCGACACGCTTTTCAGTATTCGTCAGAGTTCCTGCCTGAACATGTGGCCATTATTGACGATGTCATGACGTCCGGTGCGACAACACATGAAGCAGCACGTGAATTAAAGCGATCAGGTGTAAAAATCATAGAAGTATGGACAATTGCACGTGCAATAAGCCATTATTAATATTCACTAAATCACACTTAGGCTCATAAGGCGTTTGGATGCAAGATATCGCCACCTTACAAGCACGTTTGGACGAACTACTTCGCATCGCTAAAAGCAATGAGCGAAAACAAACCAATTTCCAGGAATATGAACTGGCATTGCTTGCTAGTAACAATCTTCACGAACTACTGGGGATTGTGCTTGAAGAGCATAAAGAGCGTTTTCAGCTGACTGATGTCACATTGCTGTTACACGATCCTGAATATGAATTTCAGCGCTTGGTTGAAGCGCAGCCCGTCAAATCCTCGTGGCTCGATAAACTGATATTTACTGAATCGGCCCATTTGTTAAATCAGTATTTCAGCCCGCTACGTAAAACTCGCCTTATCCGTTATTCACCACATCAACATGCTTTCTTATTTCCAGACCAAGCCGAACTTGGCTCAATTGCCTTACTGCCGTTAATCAGACATAACGTATTAATCGGTAGTCTTAATTTGGGCAGCCGTAATCCGAATCGCTTTGAAAGCAATATTGGCACGCAGTTTCTGGAACACTTGGCAGCAGTGATGTCAGCTTGTCTGGAAAACGCACGTTTACATGAACACATTAAATTAGTCGGTTTACGTGACCCATTAACCGGCATTAACAACCGCCGTTTTTTTGATCAACGTGTCAGTGAAGAAGTCAGTCGGGCCAAGCGTATCAATAGCCCACTATCCTGCCTGTTTATTGATCTGGATTTTTTTAAACGCATCAATGATCACTATGGTCACCAAGCGGGAGACGCTGTTCTCAAGCAAGTATCACAACTGTTAAATGATCGTTTGCGTAATAGCGATGTGCTCGCTCGCTATGGTGGAGAAGAATTTGTTATTTTGCTCGCTGACACTAGCGCGGAAGATGCAGGCTTAATTGCCGAACAAATTCGTCATCGAGTAGAAAAAACAGACTTCACCATTCCTTCCGGCAAAATGATTCATGCCACCCTTTCTATCGGTACCGCAACGCTGGCTCAACATAGCCACATACATGACACCAAATCGCTGGTTGCGGCGGCTGACCAAGCCGTTTATGCCGCTAAGTTATCGGGCCGAAACCAAGTCAAACAGGCACGTTAAATGTTACTCACCACCTTTGCTATTAATACAGTTATTTTTGTCACCACCATTTTGATCCACTACGAAACCCTCTACCAGTTAGCGAAACGTCTTCCTTCACTGCATATTATTCATCGTTACCGGGTTTTACTGGCGGTGATGGTGGTCATGGTGGCGCATATTGTGGAAATTTGGCTGTTTGCTATCGGCTATTACCTGATGTTGCATGCAGATGGCTTTGGCAATTTGATGGGCAATATTGACTCCAGCCTGCTGGACTGTAGTTACTTTTCTTTCACGACCTACACCACACTGGGTTTTGGTGATATCGAACCCACAGGATATATCCGTTTTTTAACCGGACTGGAATCACTGACTGGCTTAGTCATGATTACCTGGTCGGCTTCTTTTGTATTTCTGGAAATGCAAAAATACTGGCCAAAACGTTAAATTTTATGGGGTTATTATCGCTGAAGGGTGTCTGACATTCATATAAAACTGTTTACCCTGCCGATGCACCCAGCCACGCACTTCAACCGTTCGATTCAGGTAATGTTTCCAGTCCTCAAAATAAACGCTGTCTTTCTTTTTAATCGCGAGTTTGAACTGTTTATTTGCCTGCAGGAATATCCTGTTTTTACCTTGCTTGATGTCCTTAAGTTTCAATCTGATACGTTGCCAACCACGATAGCTGACGCCTGTTTTTAAATCAGACACGTGCTTTACCTGATAGTCAGACATTGACCATATCCCTTTTTTGGCTTGTTCGGCCCTGCTTTGAGCTTCAATAAGTTTATCGCTGTATCGCAAATTAGGAGGAATCAGTGTCAGCGACGCTAGCCCCTCTTCAATCAACATGGCATTCAAATATTGTCCATCAGGCAGAAAACAATGGGCTAAAGCACGATCATATTTATCGCGTTGCTGCTGGTCATACTCAATGAAAAAATCGGCATGACTTAGGGTATTGATTAGCCATTGTTTTGCCTGTTCACCACCCGCTTCAGCGTCATGGTAACGGCTCTGGATCTCAGGGGTATTGATACCCAGTAAACGAATAATCTGACCAGACTGTAACTCAATGGTGTCTCCATCAATCACCCGTTTGAGCTTAACTCTATAACGGTATGGGCTGGATTTGAGCGAGAGTAAAGTCGCATTGGCAGATGGCTGGTCAGAATAAAGCGTCTGTCCCTGCTCATTCTGTGATTGGTAAACCGTTGTGGCATGACAGACCACGGATATGATGAGGGTGATAAACACCATGATCCATCGCATCGTTTTTCCTCCATGAATAACGATAGTAAGTAATAATTATGCTTGTTCCAGCATATTGTCTATAAGCGTTTTCTGCTTTGAAATCTCTCCTCTGAGATCAGATATTAATGATTTCAACATTTGGGCAACCGAGTTAAACCGGGTCGCATGCGTTTCGGCATGTGCGGCTTCTACAGAACAATAAATCGCCAGATAATCACCTTTAGCGACGGCCGCAGGTAACTCTTCTAATGTGGTTTTAATCTGAAATAATACTCTTTTCTTTTCTACACCAGACTCGGTGTCTGCAAGTGTCTGCAATAGCTCTTTGCAATGATCGATTTCATGTTTGATTTCCAGCCCTAACTCCTGAATACCTTGAGTTAGTACACGAAAAGCATCACCTTCAGAACCTGCCCTTGCTGCTGCGCTGACCGCATTGGAAGCGAGTAAACGCATTTTCTTTAACATAGGGTTGAGATCATCCATTGCCTCAGCCAAAGCATCGATTTGCTGCTGCAAACTCGAAGAAGAGATTTCTGCTATTGCGTTCATTTGCCCACCGACAAAATACTGTAATGAATGACCAGACTTAGAAAGATAGCTAAGCCAACCCAGTTATTATTTAAAAAAGCCTGTAAACAGCGCTGCGGCTGTCGATCTTTTGCCAAAAATTGTTGATAGGCAAATAAGCCCCCAGCAACACACAGCCCTAAGTAAAAGATAAAACTCATCTCTAACTGCACACCAATCAACACCATGACAAAAATATAAGCCACCTGCATCATGCCTTGGATAATCAGATCATCATCGCCAAATAATACCGCTGTGGATTTCACCCCGGCCAGCAAATCATCCTCTCTGTCTGCCATCGCGTAAAAGGTGTCATACATGGTTGTCCAGATAATATTGGCTAAGAAAAGTAACCAAGCCATCACCGGCACAGAATTAGTCTGTGCGGCAAAAGCCATTGGGATGGCCCAACCGAATGCCATGCCTAAATAAATCTGAGGGAAATAGGTATAACGCTTCATGAAAGGGTATGTCGCGGCAAGGAAAACACCACCCAACGATAACCAAATGGTCAACGTGTTCAGCAACGATACTAATATAAACGCCACCAACGCCATACCAATAAAAACATAGATGGCTTGCCGGGCAGTCAGCTCACCTGTTGCTAAAGGGCGGTTCTGAGTTCGCCAGACACTGCCATCAATTTCCCTGTCGGCAAAATCATTGATCGCACAGCCAGCAGAGCGCATTAAAATGACGCCCAAGATAAAAACCACCAGCACCGTGATATCAGGTAGGCCTTCTGCAGCAATCCACAAAGCGGATAACGTTGGCCATAACAAAAGCAATATGCCAATGGGTCTATCCAGTCGCATCAACTGAATATAAGGCATAACACGTCGTTGAACCTCTCTCACACATGACTCCATTTTTCTGAAGGCAGAAATATTTCACACACCAGTACGGGCTGACCTTTCAAATAAAAACATGATCGTCTTGCCCATAAAACATCAGGACAAATATCCAAAGTTTCTGTAGCCAATTGATACAACCAATGTTGCGGTGTGAGTTGCGCCACCTGAATATCACTCCGGCTTAGGGAGGGTTCATCAAATAATATTTGGCCCAATGGCTTTATACCTAGGTTATCGAACCGAGACGGTAAGACTTGATAGGTGGATTGAGGAATAATTGTTCTGGCATAGATTTCAGGCGTCTCACCATCACACAACAATACCTCACGACCCAACTGAATACGTTGCAAAGGTTGCTGTAAAAACAGACTTTCTTCAGGCAAAGCGGTCTGCCAGTCGTAGTGTAATAATTCGACATTCACCGCGTGCTCACTGACATGTTGCAGTCGCTTGGTAAGTGACCCCGTATCTGTCAACCACTCACGTAAATCATAAGGTAATGATTGTTTTCGGGCTGGCAGCCAGTGTGTCCAATGCTTCATTTAAAATCCAACAAATTAAACATGACCGAAATCAAGTTTGTGAGCAAACCAACGGGTCACCAGCGCTTCTGCTTTTTCTGGTGCTAACTTCAACATCGTATTTGCCGCCTGTTCCATCACCGCTAACAGCTCCTGATCCTCGAGCAAGTTGGCAACCCTGAATTGTGGCAGACCTGTCTGCCGCGTGCCCAACACTTCACCCGGCCCTCGAATTTCCAGATCACGCTGCGCGATCACAAAACCGTCATTACTCTCACGCAAACACTTCAATCTGGCCTGACCATTTTCAGACAGTGGCGCATGGTACATCAAAACACAATGACTCTCGACCTGACCTCGTCCTACTCGACCACGTAGCTGATGAAGCTGAGCGAGCCCAAGCCGTTCAGCATTTTCAATGACCATTAAGCTGGCATTCGGTACGTCTACCCCCACTTCAATAACGGTGGTTGCCACCAGCATATCGAGTTCTGCAGATTTGAATGCCGCCATCACCTGCTCTTTTTGTGCTGATTTCATGCGGCCATGGACCAGACCGATTTTCAAATCTGGTAAGCAATCCTGCAGAGTGGTTGCCGTATCTTCTGCTGCCTGACACTGCAGATGTTCAGACTCTTCTATTAAAGTACAGACCCAATACACCTGACGCTGCTGCTGACAGGCGGCATGAACGCGTTCAATCACATCCTGACGCCGACTATCCGAGACCACAACCGTCGTCACCGGGGTTCTGCCTGGTGGTAACTCATCAATCACAGACACACTTAAATCAGCATATGCTGTCATCGCCAACGTACGTGGAATCGGTGTTGCCGTCATCACTAACTGGTGTGGCATGGTATCCACATCACGACCTTTATCGCGCAAGGCCAGACGCTGATGCACACCAAAACGATGTTGCTCATCAATGATTACCAGTCCCAGATGATTAAATATGACTTCATCCTGAAACAAGGCATGAGTGCCAACGGCTACTTTTATTTCGCCCGATTTGAGCTGCTCCAGAACCTGTCGCCGTTCAGCTGCAGTCTGCTTACCGGCACACCAGCCAACTGTCATTCCCAACGGTGTCAGCCATTGTGTGAAGGTTTTGAAATGTTGCTCTGCCAGCAATTCTGTTGGCGCCATCATCACGGCTTGTGAACCTGCACTCACAGCATCAATGGCCGCCAGTGCCGCCACAACGGTTTTACCCGAACCGACATCCCCCTGAACCAGACGCTGCATCGGAAACGGTTTTGTCATATCCGCTTCTATTTCAGTCAACACACGTTGTTGGGCCGCCGTTAACGGGAATGGCAACTGACGCAATAAAGCTTCGCGTTGAGTGCGGTCTGGCTTGAGTTCAGGCGCACGATGATGCTGTGTCTGCTGACGCAATTTTTTCATCGTCAGCTGTTGTGCCAGTAATTCTTCATAAGCCAGTCTTTTTTGCGCAGGGTGTTGTCTGTCAATCAGTTGCTGAACCGGCGCGTCTGGTGGCGGTTGATGCACAAACTTTAAGGCCTCGGTCAATGAGAACTCAGCCACATCATGACAGCGTGCTTCAGGTATAACCAGTTCTGGCATTAATCCATTTTCCAGAAAGCTCAATGCTTGTTTAATGAGCTTTCGTAGAGAAAGCTGGTGCAGTCCTTCTGTCGTCGGATAAACCGGTGTCAGTTCTGAATCGACTGGCACAATGTTGGTCGAATCAATTAACTGATACTCAGGATGGACCATTTCAAAACTGGAAGGACCGTTACGAACTTCACCAAAGCAGCGAATTTTTCGGCCTTTTTCTAACTGTAATTGCTGGGCTTTGGAAAAATGAAAGAAACGCAGGATCAGAGATCCGGTGCCATCTGAGATATGGCATAGCAGTGAACGACGACGACCGAACTTCACTTGTGAAATCTGGATAGTGCCTTCCACCAACACTTCTTGTTGTAATTTGAGTGCCCCAAGAGGCATCAACCGAGTTCGGTCCTGATATCTGAGAGGAAGGTGGAACAGCAGATCCTGGATCTGCTGTACCCCAATTTTGAGAAGGCGCTCGGCAACTTTGCCGCCTACGCCTTTTAAAGAAGTGACTGGTTGTGATAATCCATTATCCGCCACCACAACCTTAAACTCCTAAAATTTAATAATTACGCATTCAGATGCAAAATTGCATCCATTTCCACAGGCACATCTTTAGGTAAAGAAGCCACACCAATCGCTGCACGAGCAGGATAAGGCTGTTCAAAATATTCTGTCATGATGTCATTTACCGCACCGAAATAACTTAAATCGGTCAGATAAATATTTAACTTCACGACGTCCTGCAAGCTACCACCTGACGCTTTCGCAACCGCAGATAAGTTGTCAAACACACGTCTTACTTGTGTATTGAAATCACCTTCGATAACCGTCATGGTTTCAGGCACCAACGGAATTTGGCCTGAAAGATAGACGATGTCACCTACTTTCACAGCTTGTGAGTATGGGCCAATCGCTTCAGGGGCATCCGCTGTATGAATAATTTCGCGAGACATTCATTTCTCCATCAAAGTCTGGTTTTAATTAATACGAGTAATTCTTTCTACCATGTCGAGGCGACGTAAACGGCGAATAACACGGGCTAAATGCTGTCGGTTAGCTACTTCGATGGTCAGACGTAAATCAGAATAACCACCATCGCGTTCATCGACGACAACATTATCAATATTCGAATCAGATTCAGAAACCACCGCCGCAATAGTAGCAAGGACACCGCGTTGGTTTTTCACATGAATCATGATGTCGACCGGGAAGTCACGCGATACATCCGGCGACCAGGCAACGTCGAGCCATTTCTCATTTTGCACACGGAGATTAGAGGTATTTTTACAGCCACGTTGATGGATGATAATGCCACGACCGCTACTGACATATCCATGAATAGGATCGCCAGGAATAGGATGGCAACAACGAGCAAAGCTGACCACCATGCCTTCTGTGCCCGCGATCATCAGCGCTTGTGCTTCTGTATCCGGAGTCGATTCATGCACCAGTTTCTGTGCGATTAACAAGGCAGAATGGTTACCTAAACCAATATCCTCTAACAAGTCATCAAACTGTTTCAGTTCAAACTCATTGATGAGCTCATTAAAGCGTTCAACCGGGATCTCATCCAGATTGGTGGAAAACGCGGTCAAATGTTTATTTAACAAGCGACGACCAAGCAGCACGGCTTCTTCCGTCTGCAAGTGTCGTAAATAATTTCGAATATTGGTTCGTGCTTTGGCCGTCACAACAAAGTTGAGCCAAGCAGGATTTGGATGTGAAGCCGGTGAGGTAATGATTTCCACAGATTCACCTGTTTCCAGCTGACTGCTCAAAGGCACCAGATGACGACCAACTCGGGCAGCGACACAATTGTTACCAACATCACTGTGAACGGCATAGGCAAAGTCCACCGCTGTCGCACCTCTTGGTAAGGTGAGAATCTCACCCTTAGGCGTAGACACGTAAATTTCATCCGGGAATAGATCAATACGCAGATTTTCCAGAAACTCCATAGAGTCGCCGGATCCTTTCTGCATTTCCAGAATCCCTTGCAGCCACTGGCGCGCCTTACGATGAGCTAGGTTATTACCGACAGATTCACCGGTTTTGTATAACCAGTGAGCAGCCACACCTGCTTCTGCCATATGGTCCATATCACGAGACCGAATCTGCACTTCAATCGGTACACCATATGGACCAAACAACACGGTATGTAAGGACTGGTAACCATTGGCTTTAGGAATCGCAATATAATCTTTGAATTTACCTTGTACCGGTTTGTACAAGTTATGCACCACACCCAGCATCCGGTAACAAGCGTCAACATCATCCACGATAATACGGAAAGCATAGACATCCATCACTTCAGAGAATGACAGTTGTTTACTGACCATTTTTTTGTACAGGCTGTACAGGTTTTTTTCACGCCCCTGAATGTCGGCACTCAAGCCTTCCTGCTCCATCCGATTCAAGATAGATGCCGTGATCTGCGTGACAATTTCTTTGCGGTTACCGCGTGATTTCCGAACAGCATCTTGAAGTACGCGATAACGAATCGGATACAGAACGTGGAACCCTAGATCTTCGAGTTCACAACGCATTAAATTCATACCCAGACGTTGGGCTATCGGTGCATAGATATCCAGCGTTTCGTTGGCGATACGACGGCGTTTTTCAGGGCGCAAATGCCCCAGCGTACGCATATTGTGGAGACGGTCGGCCAGCTTGACGATGATGACACGAATATCACGTGACATTGCCAGTAGCATTTTTCTTAAGTTTTCAGCTTGAGCATGCTTTTGGGTTTCAAAAGCCGCTTTGGCTAATTTGGTGACACCTTCAACCAACTCCCCCACTTCTTCGCCAAACTCGGCGGCCAGGTCAGCTTTTGTTAGTGCGGTGTCTTCAATCACATCATGAAGCAATCCGGCCATGATGCATTCATAATCCATATGCATCATGGCCAGAACATGGGCGACGGCTAGTGGATGGGTGATATAACGTTCACCACTTCGACGAGTCTGACCCTCATGTGCGTGGTCCGCAAAATGATAAGCCCGTCGAATCGAATCAACTTGACCGGATTCGAGATAGTTAGCCGTCGCATAGCACAAGTCATCGATTGTCAGTTTGGGTTCTGACTCTTGGATATAGTCCAGTTCAGAGGCAACGGATGGCTTGGCACTCACGGTAGTTTATTCTTCCGTTTGTAATTCTTCGTCGCTAACGATGCTTTCTGATGAATGTTCACGAGCACTGGTTTTTTCTAAGATTTCACGTCCAACCAAACCTGCAGCAATCTCACGTAACGCTAAAACGGTAGGTTTATCATTATCCAGGCTAACCATAGCGTCATCACCCATGGCAATTTCGCGTGCGCGTTTTGAGGCAACCAGGACTAATTGGAAACGGTTATCAACATTTTCTAAACAATCTTCAACAGTAGTACGAGCCATGGTTTTTCCCAGTTAAAATTTAAAGAATCAATTTTACGAAATATCTTAGCGTTGAGCCAGTAATTCAGTGATTAAGTCTGCTTGACTATTTTTCTGAATAGCTAAGGAATGACGCTGTGCCACGATGATTGATGACAAACTCGTTAATGCCTGCTCAAAATCATCGTTAACGATTATGTAGTCAAATTCAACATAGTGCGAAATTTCATTCTCTGCATCCCGCATACGCCTAGCAATGACATCCTCATTATCCTGACCTCGATTGCGTAAGCGTTGTTCCAGCGTTGCTTTTGATGGCGGCAGAATAAAAATGCCTATTGCCTGCGGGAAATTGTTTCTGACCTGTTGCGCTCCTTGCCAGTCAATTTCCAAGATGACATCAAAGCCGTCAGCTAATAACGACTTAACTGTATCAGATGAGGTGCCGTAGCTATTATCAAACACCGTTGCTGATTCCAGAAATTTCCCGGCATTTCGCATCGCTGAAAACGTTTGCTGATCGACAAAATGGTAATCTTTACCATTGACTTCGCCCTCTCTAGGCGGACGAGTCGTGTGTGAAACGGATAGTTTAATTTCCGCATGTTGTGAGATAAGTGCATTCACTAAACTCGTTTTGCCTGCACCCGACGGTGCAGCCACTATAAAAAGATTACCCATCATATTTCGAACGCTGTAAGGAATAGTTGGGTAATTATGACAAAAAGCCCTCCGTTTCACCATGCAGTATCAATCCTGATGAATGCGAGTTAGATATAATTCTGTGGTTAATTTGGCTAAATCATTTTGTTTAATGGAATAGTTCACTTTCAATTAGAATTCCAGAATAATATTGTGAACAACTTAATTACAGGCAATAGTACTAAAGTACAATACAAATAACTGCATCTAGGCATATAATTACACCTAAGAATGAAAAACAGAGTTGAAATTGCATTGGAGTTACATATCTCTTCGAGATCAATGAGCCCGCGATTAACAACTTCCTCACACTAGGATAGGACAATGAAAACATTAAAGATTTTTGCCAGTGTGGTCTTATCACTGTTCATCTCTAGTTCAGCATCGGCTGCACATTTAAGCGATGAAGTGATATATGCAACCAAGAATAAAAAAGAAAGCACCATCCAGCATTTCGCCGGGGCTTATCAATACGTGAGTACAGATGGAAGCTTCTCAGCTGGTACCGGCCCTGATTATGCTTATCAGCTAGATCCCAAAGCGACAACGAACGCTGTGAAACAAGATCAGCTCAATACCACTTTTGATGCTGCTGCCGCTTCTGGTAAGTATGCTGAACTGGTCGGTTACGATGTACTGGATTTTTACAGCACGGGTTCATACCCTGTGGCAACAGAAAATACAGACTTTTTCACATCTGATGTCTTCTCGACGGGTTATGTGAATACAACGTCACTGGGTCTGACTTTTGAAGGCATTATGATCAAGTCTGGAAATACAACCCTAGTAGCTCTGTTCAGCGAAGCCATTTCTGAACTTTACTTTAAAACGTTTATTCAACAAGGCATTTCTCATATTGCCCTGTTTAATACAGCCCCTATTTCTGCAGTGCCAGTACCTGCGGCGTTATGGCTGTTTGCTCCAGCATTACTTGGTTTGGTTGGTTTGCGTAGAAAACAATCAACGATTAAGTAAATTTGTCGTCAAAGCTCAAAAAAACGCGGCCAAAAGCCGCGTTTTTTTTTGTCTGAATGAAAAGTTATTTCTCACTCAATATTCTGAATCTG
>NZ_DDNT01000011.1:17256-66963 GCF_002341285.1 Methylophaga sp. UBA2513
TCACTCAATATTCTGAATCTGCTCACGCATTTGTTCGATTAATACTTTTAGATCCACCGAGTAACGTGTGGTATCGGTATCAATCGATTTAGAGCCCAGGGTATTGGCTTCACGATTCAATTCCTGCATCAGAAAATCCAGTCGACGGCCAATAGGTTCATCGCGCTTTAGAGTATGTTTCACTTCATTCACATGATTCTGTAAGCGATCGATTTCTTCAGCGACATCCGCTTTTTGTGCTAACAGCACCATTTCCTGTTCAAGGCGTTCCGGCTCAAGATTCACTTCAAGCTCAGCAATCCGGTCTGATAATTTTTGACGGTGACTGGCAAGAATTTCTGGTAAACGTGTTTTCGTTTGTTCTGCAATATCATTTATTTGCTCACAACGCTGAATAATCATTTGCTCCAGAGCTGCACCTTCACGTTCCCTTGTCGCTACCAGGTCAGCCAGGGCATGTTTTAATGACTCGAGCACCGTGGCTTGTAACGCATCCTGATCCAGGCTTTCTGTTTGAATGACACCAGGCCATTGCATTACACGCAAGATATCAATGGGCGCGGCACTGTCTGTAAACGAGGCAAGCTGTTGATAGTTCTCCATGACGGCTTTGGCTAAGTCGACATTCATTTGCAATGCACTCTGCGTTTGCTCTGGTGCACGGTAACGAAGTGCTACTTCAACCTTTCCACGACTTAGTGTGTCGCTGATAAGTTTGCGCATTGCCATTTCAAATGGGCGAAAACTTTCTTCTAAACGGAAAGAGACTTCTAGATAACGATGATTTACTGAGCGAATTTCCCAGCTCAAGCTGCCAAGCTCTGTTTGCTCCTCATGGCGGGCAAAGGCGGTCATACTTCGTGTCACAATCATGTCCTATTTCTGAGTTAATCTGACATCTTACCGAAAACAGGTAACAAAAAGCATCTGCGGCGGTGATTTATGGCAGGTATAATAGATTGAATTTGACTGAGGAAAAGCGAATATGCGTCCAAGTGGTCGTCAAGCCAATGAACTAAGACTGGTTAATATCACCCGTAACTACACCAAACATGCTGAAGGCTCCGTACTGGTAGAATTTGGTGACACCAAAGTACTTTGTACAGCCACCGTTGAAGAACGTATTCCACAATTTTTACGTGGCTCAGGTGAAGGTTGGGTCACGGCTGAATATGGCATGCTTCCACGCTCTACTGGCAGCCGTATGCAACGTGAAGCGGCCAGGGGTAAACAAGGCGGTCGCACGATGGAAATTCAGCGTCTTATCGGTCGCTCATTACGTGCCGCAATTGACCTCAAATCATTAGGCGAACGTAGTATCACTATTGATTGTGATGTGATTCAAGCTGATGGCGGTACTCGTACCGCGTCTATTACTGGTGCTTATGTCGCTCTGCATGATGCCATCAGTCATTTAATCAAAACTAAAAAGTTAAAATCCAGTCCCCTGCATGGTCAGGTCGCATCCATCTCTGTTGGCATTTATAACGGCACACCAGTCTTAGATCTGGACTATGATGAAGACTCATCTGCTGAAACTGATATGAATGTAGTGATGAATGACGCCGGTGCTTATATCGAATTACAGGGTACTGCTGAAGGTCATGCGTTCCGGGCTGAAGAGTTACAATCTATGTTGGATTTAGCCAGCCACGGCATTAGTCAGTTAATGGAAAAACAACGGGAAGTACTGGCAGCATCATGAAAAAAATCGTCTTAGCAACCGGCAATCAAGGCAAACTGCGTGAGTTTGCACAATTACTTGCACCTCTAAAAATTGAGATCGTCTCACAAGCCGATCTCGATGTCATTGAGGCTGAAGAAACCGGTCTAAGCTTTGTCGAAAATGCCATCATTAAAGCGCGTAATGCCTGTCACCAAACAGGCTTGGCTGCTATAGCTGATGATTCAGGTATTGAAGTAGATGCCCTGTGCGGTGCGCCGGGCATTTATTCTTCTCGCTATGCAGGCAGTTCTGCCAGTGATGAAGAAAATGTTGCCGCCCTGCTCTCGGCGTTGAAAGATGTACCGGCATCTGAACGAAGTGCACGGTTCCAATGTGTGATTGTCTTCATGCGTCATGCTGAGGATCCCACTCCCTTAATCTTTCAAGGAAGCTGGCAAGGTCAGATTATGACGGAAGCACTCGGCGAGGGAGGCTTTGGCTATGACCCTATCTTTTTTGTCCCTGAGACAGACTGCAGCGCGGCTGAACTTAGCTCAGAACAGAAACATGCTATCAGCCATCGAGGCCAGGCTATGCGCCAGTTTATAGAAGAGTTTCCATACAGCCGTCATCAGTTCTGATTACTCAGATACCACGCTTCAACAGTGTTAACTGACCATGTGCCGTTTCCCCTTTTCACTTCTCATGATGACGTTAGCGCTATTCGCCTGCACAACTTATGACTCTGATCGCCCCATTACACCGATTCGTAGCGGGCAAAACCTGAGTGATATCTGGGACAATTATTATCGTTTTTTTATTGGTCAGCCAAATCCAGCACTTTTCTCCGTCTGCCATAGCATGAGCTGTTACAGAATCAGTGAAGTCAGCCTGAGTAAAAAAGATTGGTCAGGCATACTCAACTTATTCAATAAAACAACCAATGCTCATGAAGAACGACAGGCCATTCAACAAGCCATTGCCAACCTGGAGACGCTGATCGGAAAACAAATTGGCAGCGAGAAAGATTTAGCGCGTAACCAGATTGCCAATAATCGCTTTGGTCAATTGGACTGCGTGGATGAAGCCACCAATACCAGTGTTTACCTGCGTATGCTTGAGAAAGCCGGTGTTCTAAAATGGCATACCTCTGCTTCACGTACTTCACGGGGTATTTTTCAGGGACAGGCGCCACACAACACCGCCACCATCATTGATACACAAACGCACACTCGTTATGCCGTAGACTCCTGGTTTTATGGCAATGGCGAAATGCCTGTCATTATTTATTTAGATGATTGGAAGGCAGGCTGGGAACCGGAATCAAACTAATGTTTAACTTTACATCCTTACCACCACTTAGTCTGTATATTCACGTTCCCTGGTGTGTGCGTAAATGTCCCTATTGTGATTTTAACTCCCATGATAATCATCAATCTCTGCCAGAATCGGCTTATATTGATGCACTGATACGCGATCTGGAACAAGAATTACCCCTGATTTGGGGACGGTCAATTAATACGGTATTTATTGGCGGCGGCACACCCAGTCTGTTTTCAGCTGAAGCCTATGATCGGCTATTCTCATCGCTGCGGGCCTTACTGCCTTTACAACATGATGCTGAAATTACACTGGAAGCTAATCCGGGTACGGTAGAAGCCGGTCGTTTTCATGAATATCGTGATGTGGGCATCAACCGGTTAAGTATTGGTATTCAAAGCTTCGACCAGAATGCTTTGCAGGCGTTAGGCCGAATTCATGACGGTCAGCAAGCGATCAAAGCGGTTGAATATGCTCATCAAGCTGGCTTTGATAGTTTTAATCTGGATCTGATGTTTGGTTTGCCTGGACAGGATGAGAAAAAAGCGCGACATGATGTTGAAACGGCCATTGCACTTGCCCCACCGCATATTTCTTACTATCAATTAACGATAGAACCCAACACCTTGTTTTACTCTCAGCCACCGAGCCTGCCGGATGATGATCCGATCTATGATTGGCAACTGACCAATCAGGCGCGTCTGGCTGAAGCAGGCTACAAACAGTATGAAACCTCGGCCTATGCACAAAAAGGTCATCAATGTCGGCATAATGTTAATTACTGGCGCTTTGGTGATTATATTGGTATCGGCGCTGGCGCACATGGCAAAATCAGCAGTGTTTCTCCACAGCAAATTCAGCGACGAGTTAAACAAAAACAACCACAGAAGTATATGGAAACGGCAGGCACAGAAGCGGGCTTAGTTGAGAAAACGCTGGTCAGCCCGGATGAGGTAGGCTTTGAGTTTATGCTTAATGCGATGCGCTTACTGGATGGCGTACCCACGCCCCTTTTCCAGCAGCATACCGGTGTGCCGATTTCGACGATAAGACGAGCTATGCAGCAAGCTGAGCAGTTAGAGTTATTAGAGCATACGATCGAGAAAATCCGACCCACAGAAAAAGGCCAACGTTACCTGAATAGTCTGATTGAGCTATTTATAGAGGCATAGTATGCTTTTTCGCATACTTCTTTAAGGAAACGTCTATGACGACTCGTTCTCTACTTATCATTGGCACAGCATTATTCTCTTTTACAAACCTGTGCCAGGCAGAAGTGATCTCCATTACTGATCCCAGCTATGAAGTGGCTAATGATCCTACAGGGATTGTCCGGCCGACCAGAGGCATGAGCATGGCTCAGGTTAAACAACAGTTTGGAGAACCGCAATCAACGCAGCCAGCGGTTGGCCAGCCCCCCATTACACGTTGGGAATATAAAAAGTTTGAAGTGGTATTTGAATACGACAAAGTGATTCATTCAGTTGCCGTGAGATAAGAACTAAGACAACTCAATAACAGAAAACTTAATCGTCCTGACTGGGCTCAGGTTCAATATTCAGGAAACGTTTTAATGCCCATTTCGGCAGCGTTCCCATTCTAGCGTGATGAAGAGAATCTGATTCAATCACGATCAATACCAATACGCTCACCAGCGTTGGCAGAATACCTAAACCACCAATCATAGCGTAGACGGCTTCTTTCATCATGCCAAGATACATATGACCCAGCACACCTAAGGTCGACACGCTAACAAGCAGTATAAGAATCATCATAAAAAAACGACTCCAGCGGCGTGCTACTTGCCAATGCGCCCAGACGAATTCGCCGTCTTCACGTTTTACCTTACTGGATCGCCAGTAAGTATATCCCAGTGCCATAAATGAAATTAATGGCACTAGGAATAGATACTTCATGTACGACGGACCGAACGTCGAAATCGCGGTAAACACAAGAATATGGTTACCAATTAAGTTACTCAGAAAAATATCATGGGGCAACTTGGCGCGAGCGATTTCCTTTTCGGTAGGGTCCGCGTAATAAGTCATATCATTACACCATATTATTCAAAATGGCTTCACGAACAGCGTCAAGTTCAGCATTTACGGTGACGACAGCAGAAGTACTTTGTTTAATAGCAGTATCAGGATCTTTTAAACCATGACCCGTTAATGTACAGACAATCGTACTGCCTTCGGGAATCTTGCCTGATTTCACATCACGCAATGCTCCAGCTAGAGAAGTAGCTGATGCAGGCTCACAGAACACACCTTCTTTTTCAGCTAATAATTTCTGTGCAGCCAGGATTTCTTCATCTGAACATTCATCAAACCAACCACCTGACTCTTCTTTCACCTGCCAGGCTTTATCCCAGCTTTGTGGGTGACCAATACGAATTGCAGTCGCCACCGTCTCAGGATCGTCTACCATGTGTCCACGCATGAACGGTGCACTACCAGCGGCTTGGTAGCCAATCATCTTAGGACGGTTACCGACGATAGCACCACCGGCATATTTGCATTTACCACCACAATACGCACATGCATCAGTGACATGGTCACCTGAATCACATGAATACTCACAATAACCAATCCAGTGAGCGGTGATATTACCGGCATTACCAACAGGTAAACAGTGATAATCAGGTGCACGACCTAACTCTTCAACGATCTCAAAAGCGGCTGTTTTTTGACCTTGTAAACGGTATGGATTGATAGAGTTAACAATAGTGACTGGTGCATGATCAGCCACTTCTTTAACTAACTGCATACCCTGATCAAAGTTACCTTTGATTTGAATCACGGTTGCGCCGTGCATCATAGCCTGAGCCAATTTGCCTTGTGCAATTTTGCCGTCAGGAATAAGTACAAATGCAGCGATGCCGGCACGTGCCGCATAGGCAGCAGCGGCAGCAGATGTATTACCTGTTGAAGCACAGATAATCGCTTTACTACCCTCTTCTACTGCTTTCGTTACGGCCATGGTCATACCACGGTCTTTGAAAGAGCCAGTTGGGTTCAGGCCTTCGTACTTAACATAAATATCGACATCCTTACCCAGCTCTTTTGTAATGTGGTTGAGCTTAATAAGCGGGGTATTGCCTTCACCAAGACTGATCAGGCGGGTATCGTCATTGACTGGTAAACGGTCGCGATAGCGCTCAATTAATCCAGTGTAACGTGGTCGAAATGACATAATAATTTCCTCTAAATGAATGCTTTATACAGGCTTAACCACCAAGCGATTCCATGCGAATACGCATAATGGAATCGGGTACAGTGTCCAGCGCTTCAATTTGCGCTATCGCCTGATCCATATTTTTTTCAATGACAGCTTGGGTCAGCATGATGATGGGCACCATTCCCTCATGTTCTTCAGGCTGCTTCTGCAAGATGGCTTCAATATTGATGCCTTCCTTGCTTAAAATTCGTGTGATATCCGCTAATACACCCGGTTTATCCAGCGTGTGGATACGTAGGTAATATGATGTCACAACTTCTGACATCGGCAGAATAGGCGTATCTTTCAATGCATCTGGTTGGAAAGCCAAGTGTGGTACGCGGTTTTCAGGATCGGTGGTCAATGCGCGGACAATATCGACAATGTCAGCCACGACAGCTGAAGCCGTCGCTTCTGAACCAGCGCCAGCGCCATAGTAAAGCGTTGGGCCAACCGCATCCCCTTTCACCACCACCGCATTCATTACGCCATTGACATTAGCTAATAAACGACGCTGTGGAATCAATGTCGGATGAACTCGTAATTCCACGCCAGATGTTGTTTTCTTCGCGATGCCAAGATGTTTGATTCTATAACCCAACTCATTGGCATTTAACACGTCTTCCTGAGCAATACGACTGATGCCTTCGGTGTAACATTTATCGAACTGTAATGGGATGCCAAAGGCAATGGAGGCCATGATGGTCAGTTTATGCGCCGCATCAATACCTTCAATATCAAAGGTAGGATCCGCTTCAGCATAACCCAGCGCCTGTGCTTCCGCTAACACGTCAGCAAAGTCCCGGCCTTTTTCCCGCATTTCTGTCAGGATGAAGTTGCCTGTACCGTTGATAATGCCTGCCAGCCATTCAATACGATTACCAGCCAAACCTTCACGCATAGCTTTGATGATAGGAATACCACCAGCAACAGCCGCTTCAAAAGAGATGGTGACGCCTCTTTCCTGAGCGAGCTCAAATAGCTCGTTACCGTGCATGGCAATAAGCGCTTTGTTGGCTGTCACGACATGCTTGCCGTTTTCGATGGCTTTTATTACCAACTCTTTCGCCACACCGGTACCGCCAATCAATTCAACCACAATCTGAATGTCAGGATCGTTGATGATGTCAAAAGCATCATCCGTTAAATTGATAGCAGAAGTGTCACAGCCTTTAGGTTTATCAAGGTCACGATCAGCAGCGCGATATATTTCCATATCACGACCTGCACGACGACTGATTTCTCTCGAGTTCCGGGTTAATACGTTGACAGTACCACTACCAACCGTCCCTAAGCCCAGAATTCCGATTTTTACTGATTGCACTCTGCCCCCTACGGTTTTCTCATCATGTCACGGATCCCACGGATCGCCTGACGTGTACGATGTTCGTTTTCGATCAATCCAAAGCGAACGTAATCATCACCATACTCACCAAAACCAATACCAGGTGAGACAGCCACTTTCGCTTCTTTCAATAATTTTTTACTAAATTCTAATGAGCCAAGCTCACGATATTTCTCTGGAATTTTTGCCCATACAAACATGGTCGCTTTCGGTTTTTCAACCTGCCAGCCAATCGCATTTAAGCCATCACACAAGACATCACGACGACTTCTGTATGTTTCAACAATCTCATCAACACAATCCTGTGGTCCTTCCAAGGCGGTGATGGCTGCTACCTGAATCGGTGTAAACATACCGTAATCCAAGTAGGACTTCATCCGCGCCAGAGCAGCAATTAATGTTGGGTTACCAGACATAAAGCCAACACGCCAACCAGGCATATTGTATGTTTTTGACAGTGTGTAAAACTCCACAGCCACTTCTTTCGCGCCTGGTATTTGTAAGATGGAAGGTGCTTTATAACCATCGAACACGATTTCACCATACGCTAAATCATGCACCACCCAGATTTTATGCTCGCGAGCAAAATCCACAACCTTCTGGAAAAAGTCCAAATCCACGCATTGAGTAGTGGGATTACCGGGAAAGTTAAGCACCAGCATTTTAGGTTTAGGCCATGAATCTTTGACCGACTTTTCTAACTCCGCAAAAAAGTCTACATCCGGGGTAAGCGGCACATGGCGAATATCTGCACCAGCGATAACAAAACCATAAGGATGAATCGGATAAGCCGGATTAGGTACTAACACCGCATCACCTGGGCCTACTGTCGCTAATGCTAAGTGCGCTAGCCCTTCTTTAGAACCGATGGTAACAATACATTCTGTTTCGGGATCAAGATCAACATCAAACTTGCGTTTGTACCAGCCAGTGCAGGCTTTACGCAGCCTTGGAATACCGCGTGATACTGAGTAACGGTGAGTATCTGGCCGCTGCGCCGCTTCGACCAGTTTTTCTACAATATGCGCGGGTGCCGGGCGATCGGGGTTCCCCATACCAAAATCAATGATATCCTCACCACGCGCACGTGCTTTTGCTTTCAAATCATTTACAATGTTGAAAACGTAAGGCGGAAGGCGTTTAATTCTTGGAAATTCGTCGTTCAACTGAATACCTGCGATAAGCTAAAACTGTCGGCAAACTAAGCAAAATAACTGAAATTAATAAACACTTCAAATTCATTTATCAGAAGCGATTACTATGAGCCAGCAAGACCTATTTTATAACAAAATCCTGAAAGATCTTGAGGACGGTAAACTTCTTTTACCCACATTGCCAGAAGTGGCACTCAAGGTGAGAGAAGTTGTTGATGACCCAGATGCCACTGCAGTGCAATTGGCAGACATTATTGTAACCGATCCCGCCCTGTCGGCGCGCTTATTAAAAGTAGCGAACAGTCCTTTATATCGTGGTCGTGTTCCGATTGAGAGTATCCACATGGCGGTGCCAAGATTAGGCCTGACCATGGTGCGTAATATCGTCACCAGCCTGATGATGGAACAAATGTTCAATGCCTCCAATAAACGATTGGAGAAGCGTCTTAAAGCGCTATGGGAACATAGCACCAAGGTTTCTGCGCAAAGTCAGGTGCTGGCCAGCAAAATTCCAAAAATGAATACGGATGAAGCGATGTTGGCTGGTTTAATCCATTCGATTGGTACTTTACCCATTCTGATGCAGGCAGAAGAGGAAGCAGGTTTATTAGACAATCCAAAACGATTGGATCAGATTATCGACAACCTCTACCCACGCGTTGGCGCTGCTATTCTTCGCAAATGGGAATTTCCGCAAAGCTTGATTGATGTCGCTGCTGAGCATAAAAATCTAAATCGCAACAGCGGTCCAGCAGGTCCTGACTTGGTAGATGTAGTTCAAGTTGCCTATCTGCAAAGCTTATTTGATACGGAAAAAGCCCTGGATCCCCTCACATTAAACAAAGTGATTTCTTTTGAGAAAGTAGGCGCTGATACAGGCCTCACAGTCTATGAAATCGATGAGAATAGTGAAGAATATCTGGAAGCGTTGGCTTTATTCAATATACAACCATAGCGTTGATATGCTGATTATTAAAGGGCAGATCTTCTGCCCTTTTTTGTTTATGTCATTGAGATTGTTCAGGAGCAAAAAGCCGAAATCAGGTAGAGTAACTTTGTCACAGAAAAAATACACGGTTACACATGAACTCTGAGTTTGACACTTTGTTTAATCGATTCAAACGTTACTCGCAGCGGCTTTTATTATTATCTTTAATGTCTCTGATGGCCGCCTGTCAGACAAGTCCCCCCGTATACACTCCACCACAACCTATTGGCACTATTGATCAGCAACACACTCTCAGCCAGCTATATCGTCAGTATCAGCAATGGAATGGCACCCCCTATCGTTTAGGTGGCAATAACCGATCGGGTATCGATTGTTCAGCCTTTGTCCAGCAGACGTATCAACACTTGTTTGGTATCACTATGCCACGCACAACCTCCCAACAAATCCTGCAGGGAAAACACATCAAACGCACTGAGCTTAAATCCGGGGACTTAGTTTTTTTCCGCAAAGGCAGTCATGTAGGTATTTACCTGGAAGAGGACAAATTTCTTCACGTCTCGACGAAAATAGGTGTCACTATCTCGAGTATGCATAATAGTTACTGGGCGCGTTATTTCTGGCAAGCAGTGAGAGTGAAACCGGTAAGCAGCATTTCACCTTAGGCACATTGCTATATCGTCAGACTCACGGCAATATGTGCCAGATTGATTATTCAATCATCAGTACATTTTTAGGAGAACGCATCATGTTCCAACGCGCTTGCTTAATGCTGTCATGCTTCAGTCTTATGGCTGTTTGTTTACCAGCCTACGCTGACAAACCAAATTTAACACCAGGAATGTGGGCTCATACGACCACGACAACGATTCAAGGGCCGATGTCTCTCGAGCCACAAACATCAAGTAATCAGGAATGCCTTACTCAAGCACAAATTGATAAAGGCGTGGATATGTTGGAGATTCCTAAGCAGTGCCTGGTTCAAAAAGTCAACGTATTACGTGACACCGCTGACTTTGCTGTGGATTGTGATATACAGGGGATAAAAAATCACTTTATCGGCCACACTAATTTCCGAGGCGACCATATGGATGGTCAAATGAGCAGTGAGATGAATAGCCCGATGGGCACCATGGTGATGACGATGAACTTTTCTGCAAAGCGTATTGGTGCATGTCCAGCGGCTAAATAAAGGCTATTAAGTTTGCATCAGATCAAAGCTGGCCTTGTTAACAATATAGTGCTAGCGATGATACTCACACCAGAAACAAAAAAGGCGAGAAGTTTCTCGCCTTTTTTGATCAAACCAGAACGACTATTCCGGACGCATATGCGGGAATAACAATACGTCACGGATGGAGGGTGAGTCAGTCAGTAACATGACCAATCGATCAATACCGATACCTTCTCCCGCTGTAGGGGGCATACCGTATTCAAGTGCACGGATATAATCGGCATCGTAGTGCATCGCCTCATCGTCACCGGCATCTTTTTCTTCTACCTGCGCTTTGAAACGTTCGGCTTGATCTTCTGCATCATTCAACTCTGAGAAGCCATTGGCAATTTCACGGCCACCCACAAAAAATTCAAATCGATCAGTGACGAACGGGTCATCGTCATTACGGCGAGCCAGTGGAGAGACCTCTGTTGGATAGGCGGTGATAAATGTCGGATCCATCAAACGGTGCTCAACGGTTTTTTCAAAAATTTCGATTTGGACTTTACCCAGCCCATATGATTCTTTTAGTGGGATATCTAACGATTTAGCAATCGCACGCGCCGACTCAATATCATCCAACTGTTCCGCTGTTAGATCTGGATTAAAGTGCAGAATCGACTCTTTTACCGTCATACGAGTAAACGGTTTGGCAAAATCAATATCCAGACCTTGATAGTGAACTTGCGTTGAACCTAAAACATCTTGAGTGACTGTACGTAACATGTCCTCTGTCAGATCCATTAATTCATGGTAATCAGCATAGGCCTGGTAAAACTCGACCATGGTGAATTCTGGATTATGACGCGTAGATAAACCTTCATTACGGAAATTGCGATTGATTTCAAACACACGCTCAAAACCACCCACGACCAAACGTTTTAAATACAGCTCAGGGGCAATGCGAAGATATAAGCCCATGTCTAATGCATTATGATGTGTGGTGAATGGACGAGCGGTTGCCCCACCAGGAATGGCTTGCATCATGGGTGTCTCAACTTCCAGATAATCTTTCGCCATCAAATAACGACGAACACCATCAACGATTTTAGTCCGCACACGGAATACGTCACGACTGGCTTCGTTCATGATTAAGTCAACATAACGTTGGCGGTAACGTGTTTCCTGATCAGATAATCCGTGGAATTTCTCAGGCAGTGGTCTGAGTGATTTGGTTAATAACTGAATGCTATCAACATGCACTGACAATTCACCTTTTTGCGTGCGAAATAATGTGCCTTCTGCACCGATGATATCACCCAGGTCCCAGCTTTTAAATTGAGGATAAACGCCTTCAGGTAATTCATCACGAGCCACATACAATTGAATATTACCTGACATGTCGCGTACCGTCGCAAAACTGGCCTTACCCATGACACGTTTGGTCATCATGCGGCCAGCAATCTTCACACGCAATGGGTTCGCTTTTAATTTTTCAGCATCCCACTCGGCATACTCTGCCTGCAGTTCAGCATTCATGACATTACGACGAAAGTCGTTTGGAAAGGCATTGCCTTGTTCTCTCAACTCTGCCAGTTTTTCACGTCTCTGAGCAATTAAACGGTTTTCATCCAGTTCTGTTTCATTTGTCATTCGGGTTTCCAGCTTATAATCCTGATTTGAGTGAGGCTTCGATAAATGGGTCTAAGTCGCCATCCAACACCGCTTGTGTATTACCGGTTTCAACACCGGTACGCAGGTCTTTGATGCGAGACTGATCGAGCACATAAGAACGTATCTGACTGCCCCAGCCAATATCTGACTTCGACTCTTCAGCAGCCTGTTTCACTTCGTTTTGTTTCATTAATTCCAGTTCGTACAACTTTGCCCGTAACTGGTTCATTGCACGATCTCTATTCTGATGCTGCGAACGTTCAGTCTGACATTGCACTACTGTATTGGTCGGTACGTGAGTAATACGAACAGCCGAGTCAGTGGTATTCACATGCTGACCACCAGCACCACTGGAGCGATAAGTATCGGTTCTCAGGTCTGCTGGGTTGATATCAATTTCAATAGTGTCATCCACTTCCGGATAAACAAAGACCGATGCAAATGACGTATGTCGACGAGCACCAGAATCAAAGGGGGATTTACGTACAAGACGATGCACACCGGTTTCTGTACGCAACATACCAAAGGCATATTCACCTTCAAATCGGACAGTGGCACTTTTGATACCGGCGACCTCACCCGCTGACACTTCCATCAACTCGACTTTATAGTCTTGAGATTCACCCCAACGCAGATACATACGCAAAATCATATTTGCCCAGTCCTGGGCTTCGGTACCACCAGAGCCAGACTGGATATCCAGATACGCATTATTTTTATCCAGCTTGCCGGAAAACATGCGCTGGAATTCCAGCTTTTCCAAACCTTTTTCTAATTCATTCAGATCAGCCTGGATTGCATCAAACGTGGCCTGATCATTATCCTCAACTGCTAATTCGAGTAGTTCTTTTGCATCATCCAGCATGTCACGATGGCCAGATAAAGTCGTGACAATTTTTTCTAAACTGGCACGCTCCTGCCCTAATTTCTGAGCCGTGTCTGGATTTTCCCAAACACTGGGAGATTCCAGCTCGCGCGTGACTTCAATTAATCTTTCAGCTTTCTCATCATAGTCAAAGATACCCCCTAAGATCGTCACTACGATCTCGTAGGTCTTTGATTCGCTGCATCGTTGCGCCTAGTTCCAAAGGTAACCTCTAGTAAATTTGATTGAACACCGGCGAATCCGGCAAGCCCCATATTGTAGCTGATTTGTCATAAAAATGGCGTACCCCACTTTTATCGTTTAGGTAAGAAGCGTTGTGGGTCGACAGGTTTGCCATTTCGACGTATTTCAAAATGTAATTGATATCGCTGGGTGCCGGTGCGCCCCAACGTGGCTATCTTTTGACCGGACTTGACTATTTGGCCTTCTTTGACCAGCAAACTTTCATTGTGAGCATAGGCGCTCAGGTAAACATCATTATGCTTTATAATCAGTAAGTTGCCATATCTTGGAAGTCCATTCCCACTGTATACAACTTTACCTGAAGCAGCCGCGATAACAGGCTGTCCGGCTTTACCTGAGATATCGATACCCTTGCCTCCAGAGCTGCTATTGGAATAGGAACCAATCACTACACCATCTGTAGGCCAGCGCCATTGTAAATTCTGATTACCGCTATAGCTGGACGTCGTCGTTGAAGATTTGGCTGGTTTAGTGGATGTGGTGGGTTTTGTCACTTTGGGTTTTGATGACGTAGAACTCGGTTTTGTGACCGCTTTTCCTTTATTGGAGGTCGTGGATGCTGTCCGTGTGCTGGTAGTGGATCGTTTGAATTTAAGCTTTTGCCCAACGTAGATGGTATAAGGCGAACGAATACCATTAATTCGCGCCAGCTCCTTATAATCCATGCCATATCGCCAGCTAATGGAATACAGTGTGTCGCCTTTTTTTACGGTATATGAAGAAGGAGGTGAGGTTATTTTCCGTTGGCTGCTATCGTAACCATAAGAGCCAACAGGGGCTAATGCTCTACTGCCCCCACCACATGAGGATAATAAAAAAATCAGCAGTAGCGGCCCGATCCATTGCATATGTCTATACGAATATAAAATAACCTATCACCAAACCCAGAACAGTGAACCAACCTAGTCGGTCTACCCATAGGTGGAGTTTGGATTCCAATTCAGGCCCTCCCCAGCGCATCAGACCAGCCACTAAAAAGAAACGCATACCTCGACCAACAAACGATCCGAGCAAGAACGGTATCAGTGCCATATTGGCGGCACCTGCTGCTATAGTGAATATTTTGAACGGTATAGGAGTAAACCCGGCCAGAAATATGGCCCAAATCCCCCACTGGTCAAACCACTCTGCAGCATGAATATACGCATCCATATAGCCTAGTGATATCAAGAGTGGTTCAGCCATATTGAACGCAAATAAACCAATAAAGTAACCTAACAGCCCCCCCAATACCGAAGTCACGGTGGTCAGCATCGCCAAAAACCATGCTCGCTCAGGCCTTGCTAAGGTCATGGGTGCCAACATCACATCAGGTGGAACCAAAAAACACGAAGACTCAGTGAAACTGACTAACGCTAACCAATAGGTCGCATATTTATGTCGGGCCCAAATCATCACTCGTGCATACAAACCAGAAAATAATCGCATTAAATCTGACCACTCAATAATGGGACAAAACTGACAGGATCTAATTCCGTTTCCTCATACCTGTCGCCTTCACGATCTATCACACGCAATGACTGTCCTTGGCTGCTGCCGACAGGAATCACCAAGCGTCCTCCAGGAGCCAGTTGTTTTAATAACTCTAATGGAATGTGTTCCGGTGCACAGGTCACAATAATAGCGTCATAAGGCGCATACCACTCCCATCCCCAGTTTCCATCACTGTGTTTGAGTTTAATATTATTGAGTTTTAATTGATAAAAACGTTCGCGCGCTTGATTTTGTAACGGCGAAATACGCTCAACACTGTATACCCGTTCGACAAGTTTGGATAACACCGCGGTTTGATAACCCGAGCCAGTACCGACCTCTAGAATTTTTTGACGAGGACCACCCTCTAATAAAATCTCGGTCATTTTAGCGACAATATACGGTTGAGAAATGGTCTGCCCATGACCAATAGGTAAGGCAGTATCTTCGTATGCCCGGCTCGCTAAGGCTTCATCCACAAATAGATGTCTTGGCATCTCACGAATGACAGACAACACATCACTATTTTTAATCCCTCGCTCCTGCAATCTGGCCACCAGCCGATCACGCGTTCGCTGAGAGGTCATGCCGATGCCTCGGTAGTCGGTTTTCATCTCAAATATCTTTCAACCAGTTGGCAACGCCATCAATAGCATCGTAGCGTGTTAAATCAATTTGTAAGGGGGTGACTGACACAGCTCCCCGGCGAATAGCATCAAAGTCAGTGCCAGGTCCTGCATCTTCCTCTTCACCTGCCGGACCGATCCAGTACATTGCACGACCACGAGGATCCGTTTCTTTGATAACAGGTTCAGCTTTATGACGATGGCCCAGTCTGGTGCTTTCGATACCTGTAATTTCATCTATCGGTAAATCGGGCACATTGACATTAAGAATGGTATCAGCCGGCAAAGCAGAGAGTTTTAACTGAGCGACCAACTTTTTGGCGACCCAGGCCGCTGTTTCATAGTGTGTTCCATTATGTGATGTCAGTGATATCGCAATGGCTGGTAGCCCTAGGAAACGCCCTTCCATCGCCGCTGCCACAGTACCGGAATAAAGCACATCATCACCCAGGTTAGCGCCAGAATTAATACCTGACACCACCATATCGGGTTCATCATCGAGTAATCCGGTAATGGCCAGATGCACACAATCAGTAGGCGTTCCTTCTACTCTGTATACGCCATCTTCTTGTCTCTCCAGTCTGAGCGGGTTTTCCAATGTCAGTGAATTGCTGGCACCGCTACGATTTCTGTCTGGTGCGACAACGGTTATCTCCCCTAGTTCTGCCATTGCCTTTGCCAGTGTGCGGATGCCTTTCGACATGTAGCCATCATCATTGCTTATCAGGATTTTCATTAGATTGTTTTGGTCTTTAAGCTCTTGTTATTTAGG
This sequence comes from Methylophaga sp. UBA2513, assembly GCF_002341285.1. Taxonomy (NCBI): domain Bacteria; kingdom Pseudomonadati; phylum Pseudomonadota; class Gammaproteobacteria; order Thiotrichales; family Piscirickettsiaceae; genus Methylophaga; species Methylophaga sp. UBA2513. The sequence continues at coordinate 33,737 of NZ_DDNT01000011.1, forward strand.
CGCTCATATCTTAACAAGATTGAGCTGCGATCATTATACATTCAGGTAAACCAGCTATGCCGTGAGGTAATCTTACATAGCCTACCTAATCTGATGTGACAGCACTGTCATCATCATGACGTTTATTCAGCGACTTCCATCTCACTGACTTTTTGTAAACCACGAGGGAGTTTATGTCCTCTTTTGCCTCGACTGCCTTGGTAATGCTCCAGATCCGTGGCTTTCAAGGTTAAGTGCCGTCTGCCAGCGTGCAAGGTCAGGCCCTGTTCATTAGGTACAATAACGACCGCTTGCATCCATTCTTGACCCGAAGTGAATTTTGCCTGTGGAATATTAATGAGTCGGACGCCTTTGCCCTTGTTCATTTCTGGAATGTCATCTGCAGGAAAAACCAATAAACGTCCATCTCCGGAAGCCACGGCAACGCGTGTATCCTTGCTGTTTATAAATAACGGTGGCAGCAGTGAGGCGCCTTTTGGAATATTAAATATGGCCTTGCCCGCTTTATTTTTAGCGATCAAATTATCGAGTTGAGTAATAAAACCATAACCTGCCGTATTGGTTAGCAGCACCGATTGTTCCGACTCAACCGTAAGAACGGCGACAAACCTGGCCTCAGGAGGTGATTGTAACCGCCCACTCAACGGTTCACCCTGCCCCCTCGCAGAGGGTAAGGTATGAGCACCGAGAGAATAACTACGACCACTGTCATCCAGAAACACAATCTGTTGATTACTTCTGGCTTTTACTGACGCAAAATAGCGATCACCGGTACGGAAGTTTAATGAAGCCGGATCCACATCATGACCTTTGGCTGCACGCACCCAACCACTTTCAGACAGCACAATGGTTAAAGGTTCAGTGGGTAATAATTCGGTGGCATTCAGTGCTTTTGCAGCTTGTCGCTCTATAATCCGTGATCGTCGGTCGTCACCATACTTTTCAGCATCTGCCGTCAATTCTTTACGAATAAGTGTTTTCAGTCGAGTATCTGAGCCTAATAATAATTCGAGTTGTTTCCGTTCTTTACTCAACTCATCCATTTCGCCACGGATTTTCATCTCTTCCAGCTTGGCTAAATGGCGTAAACGTAGTTCTAATATAGCTTCAGCTTGTCTGTCCGAGATTCCGAAGCGCTCCATCATCACGGCTTTCGGCTCATCCTCAGTGCGGATAATGGCTATTACCTCATCGATATTGAGGTAGGCCACGAGTAAGCCTTCCAGCACGTGCATGCGATCCAGCACTTTATCCAGGCGATACTGTAGACGACGACGAACCGTTTCAACCCGATAACTGAGCCACTCCTGCAGCATATCCAGCAGATTTTTCACCTGAGGACGGCCATCCATGCCAATCATGTTCATATTGACACGATAGCTGCGTTCTAAATCTGTAGTCGCAAACAGATGTGACATTAAACTCTCAATATCCACTCTGTTTGAGCGGGGCATAATCACCAGTCGCACGGGATTTTCATGATCTGACTCATCACGTAAATCAGCGACCATCGGTAATTTTTTGGCCTGCATCTGTGCGGCAATTTGTTCTAGTACTTTGGCGCCGGAAACCTGGTAGGGCAATTCATGAATAATGATTTCACCCTCTTCTTTTTTATAACAGGCACGCTGTTTTATAGAACCATGACCCGTGGCATATATTTTATGAATCTCATCACGGCTGGAAACGATCTCGGCACCTGTTGGGAAGTCCGGGCCCTGAATATCTTCAAGCAGGTCGTCTAATGTGCTTTTTGGTGATTTTAATAAGCGTAAGCAGGCATTCACTACTTCGCGAAGATTATGAGGGGGCACATCGGTCGCCATACCGACCGCTATCCCAGTCGTACCATTCAATAATAGATTCGGTAATCGAGCTGGCAGTAATGCTGGCTCATCCATGGTGCCATCAAAATTATGTATCCAGTCCGCAGTCCCCTGTCCTAACTCACTTAACAGAACCTGTGAATACGCTGCCAGACGCGCTTCTGTATAACGCATTGCAGCAAAAGACTTAGGATCATCAATCGAGCCCCAGTTACCTTGCCCATCGACTAGAGGATAACGATAAGAAAATGGCTGTGCCATTAATACCATGGCTTCGTAACAGGCAGAGTCACCATGAGGATGGTATTTACCTAATACATCACCCACTGTTCTAGCTGACTTTTTATGCTTGGATAAGGCACTCAATCCAAGCTCAGACATCGCATAAATAATCCGACGCTGAACAGGTTTTAAACCATCACCAATATGCGGCAATGCACGATCCAGAATGACATACATCGAATAATCCAGATACGCTTTTTCAGTGAAATCGCGTAGCGGCATATTCTCCAAATCATCGACGAAAGTAGTCATGGGTTATATCTCTTCATCATTTATAAAGCAGCCAAATCGGCTAAGTCACCATGTTGCTCAAGCCAAGACTTACGATCACCAGCCCGTTTTTTGGCTAGCAGTTTGTCCAAGGTCATCATCGTATCGTCTTCGGCATTAATGGTAAGTCGAATTAAACGGCGGGTATCAGGCGCCATAGTCGTCTCGCGTAACTGCATGGGATTCATTTCCCCTAACCCTTTAAAGCGCTGCGTACTGACTTTACCTTTGATTTTTTCTTTTTCAATTCGATCCAGAATAATCTGGCGTTCTTCATCATCCAAGGCATAGAACACCTGCTTGCCCACATCGATGCGATATAACGGTGGCATCGCCACGCAGATATGGCCAGCTTCCACCAGAGGACGGAAATGTCTGACAAAGAGGGCACATAACAAGGTAGCGATATGAGCACCATCAGAATCCGCATCGGCTAATATGCAAATCTTGCCATAGCGCAGACCGGACAAATCATCAGACCCCGGATCCACACCAATAGCGACCGCAATATCATGGACTTCCTGAGATGCCAGGACTTGTCCAGGCTCAACTTCCCAGGTATTCAGAATTTTGCCGCGTAGAGGCATAATCGCCTGAAACTCACGGTTTCGCCCTTGCTTGGCACTGCCGCCAGCCGAGTCCCCTTCAACTAAAAATAATTCTGTACGGGATGGGTCCTGTGAAGCACAATCCGCTAACTTACCCGGTAGAGCTGGGCCGGACTGTACCCGTTTTCGGACCACTTTTTTTGCTTGTTTTAATCTGGACTGAGCGTTATTGATCGCCAAATCAGCTATTTTTTCGCCATCTTCCACGTGATGGTTCAGCCACAAACTAAAGGCATCTTTGACTACACCAGACACAAAGCCAGCACACTGACGAGAAGATAAACGTTCTTTGGTCTGTCCTGAAAACTGTGGGTCCTCCAACTTGACGGACAACACATAACAACAGCGTTCCCAAACATCTTCCGGTGCTAACTTCACACCTCTCGGCAATAAGTTACGAAACTCACAGAATTCCCTAAGTGCTTCCAAAACACCGCTGCGTAGGCCGTTAACATGGGTACCACCTTGTGCAGTGGGAATGAGATTGACATAACTTTCGGCCAGCTCGTCACCGGCTTCAAGCTGCCACATCAGTGCCCAGTCGACTTCCTGGGACTCCTCACTCATATGGCCTACAAAAGGCGCGGCAGGGACACAGGGAGCATCGGTCATGGCAGAGGAAAGATAAGAATTTAACCCATCTTCATAACACCAGCGATCTTCGACTTTTTCCTTTCCGGATAGATCAGTAAATGTGACCACTAACCCCGGACATAACACTGCTTTCGCCCGAAGTACGTGTCGTAATCTAGGTACTGAAAATTTAGGTGAGTCAAAAAACGGCTCTTCTGGCCAGAATCGCACTGTAGTACCAGTATTCCGTTTACCAACAGTACCAATTTCGTTTAAAGCTTCGACTAAAGCACCGCTTTCAAAAGCAATCTGATACTCGGTCGCATTTCGACGAATTTTGACTTCCAGGCGAGACGATAATGCATTAACAACAGAAACACCCACACCATGTAAACCACCTGAAAATCGGTAGTTCTTATTGGAAAACTTACCACCAGCATGAAGTCGGGTCAGAATCACCTCAACACCAGGCACGCCTTCTTCGGGATGAATATCCACGGGCATACCTCGACCATCATCACTCACTTCCAATGAATTGTCTTTGTGTAGTGTTACCTGAATCTGTTTAGCATGACCGGCCACAGCCTCATCAACACTGTTATCAATGACCTCTTGGGCAAGATGGTTAGGACGAGCAGTATCTGTATACATGCCTGGTCGTTTTCGGACAGGCTCAAGCCCCGTCAAAACTTCAATGGCAGATGCATTGTATGTATTCGTCATTGTTGAGATATCTACCTAAAATTATTCCCACCGAAGGTTAGCAGGATAAAAGCCTAACAGACAACACAGATACAACATATCTGTGAAAAAAACACGATTTAAATAAAGTGAGTGTGTGATTCCCTCGTGTTAAAGGTGACAAGTTTGTAAAGTTTTGTAAATAAAAACCTGATAAGACTGCTTAACAAAATATCTGGCGTATGATTTCCACCTTAAAATTAACTAAGCTGGCAACCTGATTTAACTTAAATTGACTAAGATCATGTTTTCTTAATTAATGTTGTGGTGGAATAGTGGCGAAGAAATTATTCACTGATAGAAAATTGATAATTGAGCTTAGCATTATGTTGGTCTGCAAGCTCGTGTTACTTTTTTTTATTTGGCATTTGTTTTTTAGTAGCGCCCCCGACGACATTGACCATGACGCCGTCGCTGACGTGATTATTAATCACTCTTCAGATGGAGAAGCACCTTGATTTCTGAACACCTAGTCGATCTATCCCGTTTGCAGTTTGCCATCACGGCAATGTATCACTTCATTTTTGTTCCACTTACTCTGGGGCTTTCTTGGATTCTGGTGATCATGGAATCCGTCTATGTTATGACCGGTAAAGAAATCTACCGAGACATGACAAAATTCTGGGGCAAACTCTTCGGTATCAACTTCGCTCTTGGTGTGACGACTGGGCTGACTATGGAATTTCAGTTTGGCACCAACTGGGCCTATTATTCGCACTATGTTGGCGATATATTTGGTGCCCCACTAGCCATTGAGGGCTTGATGGCTTTCATGCTTGAGTCCACCTTTGTAGGTATGTTTTTCCTCGGCTGGGACAGACTCAGCAAACGACAACATTTAACCACCACTTTCCTGGTCGCTCTCGGGTCTAATCTTTCTGCATTATGGATTCTGGTGGCGAATGCCTGGATGCAAAATCCGGTTGGCGCACAATTCAATTATGAAACTATGCGTATGGAACTGACCAGCTTCTCCGAAGTATTTTTCAACCCTGTGGCTCAGGTGAAGTTTATCCATACTGTGGCTGCCGGTTATGTCACTGGTGCCATGTTTGTTCTCAGCATCAGTGCTTACTACTTATTGAGAAAGCGTGACATCGGCTTTGCTCGTCGTAGTTTTGCTGTCGCAGCAGGTTTTGGTGTGGCGGCCATATGTTCAGTCATTCTGCTAGGTGATGAAAGTGGTTATGAAGTAGGTGATGTACAGAAAACAAAATTAGCCGCCATTGAAGCTGAATGGGAAACTGCAGAGCCACCTGCCGCATTTACACTGTTTGGCTTGCCGAATGACGAAACAATGGAAACCGACTATGCGGTTAAGATCCCTTATCTTCTGGGACTGATTGCGACACGCTCAGTCACTGAACCTGTTACGGGTGTTAAAGATCTGGTAGCTGAACATGAAGACCGTGTTCGTAATGGTATGCAAGCCTACGCCTTATTAAAACAATTACGCGAAGGTCCTGTCACAGAAGAAACTAAAGCCGCGTTTGATGAAGTCAAAGATGACTTGGGCTACGGACTACTGTTGAAGAAATATACTAACAACGTCACCGACGCGACAGACGAACAAATTAAAGCGGCAGCACGTGATACTGTGCCACCTGTTGCACCTATGTTCTGGGCGTTCAGAGTCATGGTCGCTTGTGGTTTTGCCATGCTGATTGTGTTCTTTTTGTCTTTCTATCACTGTGCAAAAAGACAAGAGTACAAGAAAAAGTGGTTGCTTCGTCTGGCCATGTTCAGCCTGCCGTTACCATGGATAGCCGCCGAGACAGGTTGGTTTGTAGCTGAATTTGGTCGACAACCCTGGACCATCAGTGGCATTTTACCAACGCATATTTCGACATCGACCTTGTCCGCCGGTGATGTATACAACAGCCTGATAGCGTTAGTTGTCTTTTACACGCTGCTGTTAATTGTTGAGCTTTACCTGATGATCCGGTTCATCAGGCAAGGACCTAGCAGTTTACACACGGGTCGTTACCACCACGAAACATCAGCAGCGAGGAGCTAATCATGGTACTGGATTACGAAACATTAAAATTAATCTGGTGGCTGCTGATGGGAATTCTCCTTATTGGCTTTGCCTTGACTGATGGCTTTGATATGGGCGTAGGAATTTTGCTACCTTTTATCGGCCATACCGATGAAGAGCGCCGTATCATGATTAATACGGTCGGTCCTCACTGGGAAGGAAACCAAGTGTGGTTAGTCACGGCAGGTGGTGCCTTATTCGCTGCATGGCCACTGGTTTATGCCATGGCGTTTTCAGGTTTTTATTTAGCGATGATGCTAACGTTGTTTGCCCTCTTTCTTCGACCTGTAGGGTTTGACTATCGAAGTAAACTGGATGACTCACGCTGGCGTTCCAGCTGGGATTGGGGGTTATTTATCGGCAGCTTTGTCCCGCCACTTATCTTTGGTGTGGCATTCGGTAATTTATTACTGGGTGTACCCTTTTATTTTGACGAAATGATGCGTCCAAACTACACCGGTGGCTTCCTGCAGTTATTGAATCCCTTTGCATTGTTAGCGGGCGTAGTCAGCTTGCTGATGATTGTTATGCATGGATCTGTCTGGTTGCAAATTCGAACATTGGATAGTCTTGAATGGCGAGCCACACAAGTTGCCAAGGCCAGTTCAGTCGCCTTATTAATTGCCTTTGCTTTAGCCGGCTTATGGGTGTCTTTCGGTATTGATGGCTATGTCGTCAGCTCTATGCCTGCGGCAAGTTCAAGCTTCACACCCGACATGAAACAAGTCACCACTCAAGCGGGAGGCTGGTTACTCAATTATCAACAGTATCCATGGATGATGCTGGCGCCCATATTGGCTTTTCTGGGCATGATTGGCGTGTATTTATTTTCTCACTTTTCACGTGCTGGCTGGGCTTTCATCAGCAGTTCCATCACACTGACGGGCATTATCCTGACCGCTGGATTTTCTATGTTCCCATTCATCATGCCATCAAGTGATGCAGTGAATCATAGCCTGACTATGTGGGATGCCACCTCGAGTTTGTTAACATTAAAAATTATGTTTTGGGTGGCGGTAGTCATGGTGCCAATTATTATTTGCTACAGCTTCTGGACCTACCGTCGTATGTGGCGAAGACTCGATGTGAATTTCATTCGTGGTAACCAACATTCAACCTATTAGGAACCTGTTATGTGGTATTTTGCCTGGATACTTGGAATTTTATTAGCTGTGGCATTAGGTATTATCAATGTCATGTGGTTAGAAAACTGCCCAATGGATACGCTGGATGACTGAATCTTGGTTAGATAAAACTATTATTCGTTTGCTTAGCCTGTTAATGGCATTAGGCTTGTCTGCAGCGATATTAGTTTTTCCCAACCGTTTGTTAATGGAAAATGGTAAATCTGATCATGATTTATTAATGCTGTTGCTTGTCGGCATCTGCATTGGGTTTATTCATGGTGTGGGCTTTGCTCCAAAAAGGACTCTATGGCACTTTTTACTCAGCCCTTATCTATGCTGGCCCATAATGCTCTATGGCTACTTTCACATGGCGATCAATTAATGCGTCTGGGTCTTTTTTTTCCTCTCATTATTGCACTGGGTTTCGGCATACCCGCCTATGCAGATAGCGATGAACAAGCGGCTTTCGAGCGTGATGCTCAGGCGGCTATCAAAGATCTATCAACGCATCTGAAAGAAGCATTAATGTCAGCGCTACAGGACGGCGGTCCTGTAGAAGCTATTTCTGTCTGTAAATTGGTCGCACCGACCATCGCTGATGAAATGTCGAAGAAATACAGTCTCGATATTCATCGAACAAGCTTGCGAGTTCGCAACCTTGAGAATGAAGCTGACAGCTGGGAAACAGGTGTTCTACAGAACTTTGAAACGCGCCTAAAAACGGGAGAAGCTATTCAATCTCTGACCTTCATAGAAAAAGTCGATTCTGATTTTGGGTATGACTGGCGTTATATGAAAGCGATCCCAACGGATAAAGTCTGTCTGTCATGTCATGGCAGCAAGATAGCGTTACCTGTTAGCAAAATAATAGACAAGAACTACCCTAATGACATGGCTACCGGCTATAAGATGGGTGATATTCGGGGCGCATTTTCAGTCAAACGCCGTTACTCAAAAATCAACGCAAACTAAGGTATTCGGTACGCCCTTGTTGCTTGATAAGTAGCTTATTCTCTTTAGCTAACCAGCCTACAGCTCGCTGAAACAGCTTTGCCTCAAGCTTGGTCTCTTTGCATATACGTGAAGCTGAGGTCTCACCCTTCGCGTTTAAGAACGTCCATACAACACCTGCCGCTTCACCAATTTCATCATTCATCATCGCTGTAAACTCCGTTTCCTGACTGAATTAATTTGCTTGCTAGTGATTAGGTTCTGACTGCTAGCCAAGATGATGCTTCAGCTTGCACTAATACCATCAATGGCACTAGCGATTCTCTTCATTGCCTGCTGGACAATCTCGAGACGTGTTCCAATATTAAGACGCATAAAACCTCCCCCATTATCACCAAAGACATAACCTGGATTCATACCTACGCCGGCCTGCTCGATAAAGAAACGTTTGAGTGTCTCATTATCCATTCCCAAAGCACGGCAATCGAGCCACAATAAATACGTGCCTTCCGACTCAATCAGCTTGAGCTGAGGGCAATGAGTTTGAAGAAAATCTTCTACCCATTTCTTATTTTTGTAAATATAAATATTTAGCTGGTCTAACCAGTCTTCACCATGACGATAAGCCGCTTCAAACGCGGTGATGCTGAAAGGGTTAGAAGGGCTAATATGCCATTGTTCAAACACCGCTTTTATCGCTTTACGCTGTTGCTTATTACTGACAATCAGTGACGATAAGCCCATACCGGCAATATTGAATGTTTTACTGGGTGCTAATGTAGTGATGACATTATTGGTCTGAGTCAGCGTTGCCAATGCAATATGCTGTTGTTCAGGAAAAATCAGATCAGCATGAATTTCATCAGAGATAATAGTCATCTGATAACGCTCAGCCAGCTCAAGTAACTGTGCTAATTCTTCTTGTGTCCAAACCCGACCAACTGGATTGTGAGGGGAACAAAAAAGTAATGTTTTAGCACCTTGCTGTGCACACTGTTCAAGATGCTCAAAATCAATATAGTAGCGATTATTGTCGAGATAAAGCGGATTTAACACTAACTCCCTGCCACTTTTCTCAACCGATGAAAAAAACGGAAAGTAAACGGGAGGCTGAACAATGACTTTGTCACCAGGCTCTGTGATCGCTTCAATAACGGCATTGATTGAAGGGACAACGCCAGGACACATTATGATCTCGCTTTGCTTTATCTGCCATTGATAACGCTTGGCACTCCAATCAATCAAAGCGTCATACATGGAGTCAGGATGCAGCGTATACCCATAAATTGGATGCTTAGCACGTTCAACGAGCGCCTTTGTCACGGCTTCTGGAGCAGAAAAGTCCATATCCGCCACCCACATCGGAATCACATCACTCCGGCCGAAATAAGCTGCTCTGGCATCAAATTTCAGACTATGACTAAAACTTCGATCTATCTTCTGATCAAAATCTATCGTCATTATTTACGTTTCCAGACCGTCACTTCAGATAAAGTATGTTGGAATTTTCGGCTCGTTTCACGAATAACAAAGGGGATTGCTTCCGGCCCACGAATAAGCTCGAAATGGGGTTCTAAAATCGCCTTCAAACCATCCAGCGTGGTAAAGCTCTCACCATCTTTCTTGAAACCGCCCAACCAATGTGCTTTTTCCGTGTGTTCTTCCAGCCAGGTATAAGGCGAAGCCAGTACCAGCAAGCCATTCTGATTCAACCGTTCATGTACCGTCGCTAAAAATTGTGTCGGTTTGTAGAGTCGGTCAATCAGGTTGGCAGCCAATATCAGGTCATACTCTTTGAATATGGGCTTCAAGTTACAGGCATCACCCTGTAAAAATTCGACCTTAGCAGCTGTGTCTTCTAATCCAAGTTGGTCGAGGCGTCGCTCATTGTAGTGAACTAACTCACCTTCATCAGTGATGGTGTATCGCACCACACCTTGCTCAGCCATTTGCGTGCCGAGATTAATAAGACGTGCTGAAAAATCAACGCCGGTCACTTGTTCGAAATGTTTGGCTAACTCAAAACTCGCTCGACCCACTGAACATCCCAAATCCAGCGCCTTTTTCATTTCTTTGCCCGCCATCATTTCAATAGCAAGCTCAGCCAGTGCTTTAGGGAAATTCGCTACATTGAGGTATTCATCACCATAATGGAATTCTGCATACTGTGACAGCATCGTATCTGTTTCGTAGTTAGAACTGTATTCTTCCAGCTCCGCCTCAGACACGACATAACGGAATCCGGCATGCTGGAAAAAATGTTTACGAAAAGCATAGCGAGAAGCTTTGCGGCTTTCGTTACCGGAGGAAATCCACGATCCGCCTTTAATCAGGTTGTGTCGACCGTCAAAAGTCGGTGTCGTAAAGTCATCGTAGATAGCATGTACTTTAAACTCATCGAATGGATAAATGGGTGTTTCAGTCCATTGCCACACATTACCAATGACATCATACCAATCACCGTGTTTAAAGAAATTCACAGGACAAGATGAAGCCGCATAGTCCAGATGAATATTTGCCGGTGCGAGATCGCTGGTTAATTCTTGCAGTCCAGCCTCATCATAGAGTCGATACCATTCATCTTCGGTTGGAAGACGCACGGATTGGCCTGTTTGCTTTGCCTTCCAATTACAAAACGCTTTTGCTTCGTGATAATTAACATCAACTGGCCAGTCCCATGGCATATCAATGACCTCAGTCATCAAACGACACTGCCAGCCTTGCTTGGTTTCAAGCCAAAAAGTGGGATGCTGTGCCTGGGTAAACTGACGCCATTGCAGACCGTCCTCAGACCAGTATTCATCGGTGTTATAGCCACCATCTTCAACGAACTCTAGGAACTCCTGATTACTGACTAAAAACTTAGCAGCCTGAAAGGTCTCAATTTCTGCTTCGTGTGTGCCATATTCATTATCCCAGCCATAGATAGAATCCGAATATGGTTTACCCAAACTCACTTTTCCAGCAGGCACTTCGACCAGGCTATTCTCAGGTGCTTGGTTTGTTTCTTTGAATGGTTGCCAGGCAGGATGCGGTTTTACCCATTCCAGTCGTTGCTGACGAATAAGAACTGAAGAGGTTTCAAGATGGATCTGCTCATGCTCAATCCCCATCATGATAGACCACCATGGATTTTCCCAATCAATAGGTAGTTTGAGTGGCGCCTGACGAATCACCTTGTTGACCATCGCCTGTACTTTCTTGCGGTAAGCTTTAACCTCTTCAACCGCTGGCCAGTCATAATGATCATCGTTGAGATCATCCCAACTCATTTCATCCACACCCACCGCAAACATCGATTCAAATTTAGGATCAATACGTTTATCAATCAGCCCTGCTAACAGCATTTTATTAACGAAAAAAGTCGCCGTGTGACCAAAATAAAAAATCAATGGGTGACGAAGAGGAATCGACTTCTGAAAGTAGGCTTGATCATCGCTTAAGGTAGCAAACAAAGATTCGTAACGTTCGAAAGTGAAATTAAAGTAATCAGCAATTTCTTGACGTTTCTCTGCTGGGTTACCTTCGTCTAGTACTGGCGTTCTTAAATAAGAACTTTCCATCGAAGCATATTTTTTCAATGCGCTTTCAGCAGTCATATTGCTACCTCATCTCTGTATTTTTATTGTGTCGTTATGACTAATGAACTGTGAATTTGTTGCGAAAATAAGTCACACACTTCAGATTTGTTTAGCTAACCATGCTGTTTTTGCTGACAACTCCAGTGAACATGTCCATTTATAAGCCAAATTTATCGTTTCGGCACAGGCATAGACACCATGGCCACTGACTACTGTCACCTTATACTTTTTTAAAGTCTGCGCAACAGCAGCGGGTGCCTTTTCGACATATTCAGCATAATTGATATGAATAATCGGGACCACTGGAAAGTAGTATTGCCCTTCAAAATCGATGGGTGTAAAACCATCACCAGTTAAGGTCATGGCGACGGCATGAGGTCCATGGCTATGAAATACTGCCCGGGTTTTGTCGTTTTGTTGATAAACAGCAATATGCAGAGGCGCATCCAGAGAAGCGCCTTCCCCGCAGTGGCCATCAAGATGACAACGAACCAAATCATCAGGGCTGAGTGTATCGGCACAACAACCTGTTGGCGTCACCCAGACATCATTATGCCAGCGAAAAGAAGCATTACCACTGTGGGAGTCATTGCATCCGTATTGACGCAACCATTTGTAATGTTGGACCAGTGCCTGTTTTTGCTCATGCAGATCAGGCAGCCGGCTCATCTTTCTTCTCTAACAGACTGTTAATATGTTGCAACCACTGCCCAGCTTGTTTTTTCTGTGCATCAAAAGCCGCCGCTTTTATAAACTGATCCTTTGCCTGCTCTAAATTGTCCAGGTGGTAATAAGCCGTTCCTAACATCAGGTGGGTTTGTCCCAGTTTATTGCCTTTTAATTTATTTATGGCACTGGATAACGTATCTACTACCTTACCCCACTGCTCAGTCCTGATATAGATTTGGCTCAGTTTTAAGTGGCTTTCACCCGTGTTATCCATGGTAATCATGACGTTTAATGTCTCTGCTGCACGCTGATTTTCCCGAGCGGCTAACCAACTGTCAGCTAACTTATTCAGATTGTCATAGTTACGTGGGAGGACTTTTTGTTGCATACCTTGTTCAAGTAGTTGGCCAGCTTTGAATGGCACGGCCAGATAACGGTACATATCTGACAAGTTGACCAGGGTTTTAGGTTCTGTCAGGTCAAGACGTTTAGCCAGCATTTTTACAGCAAGTGAGGTGAACTCTTTATTCTGTTGCATGTATAAAGCAGACAATTGCTCCCAATACACTTTTTTATGCGGATATCGGGTAATCAATACCTCAAGCACATTAATGGCAGATTTATAGTGTTTCAGAGACAAATAAGATGATAGCAATAAGCGGTACCAGTCCTCTTTGGGAGTTTTATCGTTTTTGATGGCGATGTTGATTCTATCCGCTGCTTTTGAAAAGTTTTCTATTTGATAATAGGCACTGGCCAGAAGCACATAGACTGTGTTGTCAGGTTTTTTTTCTGCAGACAGCCATTCTTCCATCAGCGGAATACCTTTTTTATACTGGCCATCCGCAATTAGTAGCTGTGCCAGATTGTAACGTAGTGTGTGCGTTACATCCTTTGGCAAGGCATCCAAGTCCAGCGCGCGCTGAAATGTATCCGTCGCTTTTTTATACTGTTCAAGGGAGGAGTATAAAAAACCCAATGTTTGCAGAACAACGGCTTGCTCATAGCTGCCTTTTTCCACCTTATCGAGCAAGTTATTCAGCTGCTGTTGAGCTTGAGGATAGCTTTCTTTCTCCATCAGCTCTTGAGCCTGATTCAGGGCTTTATATGTGTCTTCGCTAAGTAGAAACTGCTCATCTTTCGTTTCGGCAGCAGAGACAGTCCCTATCCCTAGGACAAACAGCACAATCAATATGGTTAGTAATGGCTTACTCATCGTGACAATTTAAACTCTATTTCCTGAGTGGCCTGACGTTCAACAGCTTGTCCATCCACATACTTAGGTTTGAACTTCCATTTAAGGATCGCTCTCAAAGCCGCATCATTAAACACACTAGCAGGTTCAGCTTTAATAACTTTTGGATCACGTACTCGGCCATCTTTAGTGATGATAAATGTCACCGTGACCACACCTTCAATACCCCGTCTGGAAGCCACGCGAGGATATTTAGGAGGAATACGCACCAGTGGCACCACCTCATTATCTAACATTGGCGCATTATTCGGTGCTGGTGCTGGCGCTGCTTTGGGAGCAGCGGCAAAATCGCCCAGATAAGGCCCGCCTGTAATATTCATGGGCACATCAATGGCAGGAATATCCATCTGTGGCGTAGGTGCATCAGGTTTATCTGCCTGAGTGGCGGCCGGTTCAGGTGGTGGCGGCTCTTCCGGTGGCGGTGGTTTTTTGGGTACTTCTCGCTTTTTGGTTTCGGGTTGAGCTTCTTCTTTTTTCAAACGCACAAAGTCCAGAATCTGGACTTCTTCAATCTCACGTCTATCAATGCTTTTACTATTGGTCATGTGCTCCATTAAATAGAACAGACCAAAGTTCACGACTAATGCCAGAAGGATACCTACTACTAATCTCATCAAGACCGCCGTTAGTCGCGTTCAGCAGCAATAGATACATTGGCCACACCCGCCAACCGGGCCTGGTCCATTACCTCAATTAACAGCCCGGTTTTGGCTTCTTCATCCGCTAAGATGATCACAGAACCTTCTGGATTTTCAGCATGCATTCGCTCAACATTAGCCCTGACAGCACGACGATCAATTTGGCGTTTGTCCATCCAGATTTCGTCATTGGCACGAATCGATATCAGAATATTTGCCCGCTCTTTTTTCACAGCTGTTTTGGCCGAAGGTCGGTTAACGTCTACTCCGGTCTCTTTGACAAAAGAGCTGGTGACAATAAAGAAGATTAATAAGATAAACACCATATCTATCAATGGTGTCATGTTTATTTCAGCGATACCGCCGCTTTGGCGTCGGGAATGTCGGTTTCTCATGTCTATCCTTTACTCTCTACGCAGGGCGTCAGCCACTTTATCGACTTCGCGTTCTGTACGTTGAGTTAACTGCGTGCTGAAATACAAACCAGATAATGCCGTCAAAAGACCGCCCATCGTCGTAATCAGAGCGACAGAAATCCCACCAGCCATGCCTCTGGCATTACCTGTACCGAAAACGGTCATGACATCAAATGTTTGAATCATTCCACCCACTGTGCCCAGTAAGCCCAACATGGGCAAGGCGACGGTGAGTGTGCGAATTGTCATCAAATAACGTTGCAGGGAAATACGACTTTCAGTAATCATGCCTTGACGTATTTGAACAGCAAACCAACTATTTCTGTCCTGACGCTCTTGCCACTCCTGAATTCGCTTTTTCATTTGTTTGGGATGTGTGAACACCACAAACAAATAACGCTCAATAATTAAGGTCCACATTAATACAGACGAAAACAGGATCAACCATAAAACGGTTCCCCCGCTTTCCATCAGTAATTCAATCTGAAAAAGTCCGTCAGACAGATTGGTCATGTTGTTTTTCCGCATTACGAGCAACGATAGCCGCACTTTCTTCATCAAGAATTTGCACTAATCGATTCGACTTGCCTGATAAACCACTGTGAATCAACAATAAAGGAATCGCTACAGCCAGCCCCAGCTCTGTAGTGACCAATGCCTGAGATATACCACCAGACATTAATTTAGGATCACCAGTACCAAATAATGTGATTGATTGGAATGTTTCTATCATGCCTGAAACCGTCCCCAACAAACCAAGCATAGGGGCAATCGCGGCTAGAATAGCTAGTGTAATCAAACCGCGCTCCAACTTAGGCATTTCTCTGAGAATAGCCTCATCCAGTTTTAAAGATAAGGTTTCCACATCATGTGCTAAGCGATCATTGTAAACAGACAAAATTCGTCCCAGCGGATTTTTTTCGCTGACTTCTTTTTGTTTCTGCTGTTTGGCAATGCCATGACCATCTTTGGTCAGCGATAAAAACTGGATGAGTGCGATAATGAGGCCAATAGCACCAAGCACTAAAATGATGTAGCCAATCCAGCCACCTTGTTGAATACGTTCTTTCAGAGTGGGTGTCTGCACTAACAAGGCCATGATCGCACCACGGGTGGGATCAACAACGGTTGGCATTAACTCACCTGCTTGTGCCTCTTCAAACTCAGATACGACGTTTCTGAAGCGATCCACAGGTTGCCTTGCCAGCTCAACTAAATTGCCGGTCTCAGACAGGTATCTTAGGAAAGTCCCATCAGAAAAAGCCGTAAAGACACCAATGCGAGTGACGTCTTTATCTTCAACATCACCGGTGGTTGTAATAACGGGGGTGGTAAATTTTTCGACTTTGCCCGAAGCCGTCATTTCTTCTTGCAGTGTTAACCACAACTGGCGTAGCTCTTCTATCGTCGGTTGTTGTTTGCTTTCACTCAAGTTATTGAGAAAGTCTACCCTTTCAGGATGTTGAACGTTGGTCATTGAACTTTCCAGGACACCACGACTGTCATTAGCAACCTGTCTGACTGTCCCAAATAATTCACCCAGTGAACCTGATTTTTCATCAAGTAAGTTCTGTTGTTCAGCTAAACGTTGTTCTTGTTCATTAAAAGTGGTGTTGAGCTGTTCGGTACGATTTTCTTGTGCGGCTAACTCTCTTTTGGCTTCCGCCAAAAGATTAGCTTGTTCACTATGTGCTTGGGCAAATTCTGCTTCACGCCGTTGATTTTGCTGCTGCTCAAGCACACGTTCCCGTTTTACCTGTTCTAATAACTGATCCAGGTTAGCAGGTTTATCAGCCGCAAAGGCGGGTAGACAAATGCTGAGTAGTAAAAGAGAAATTAGCTGTTTCATTGTTTCTCTCCTACTGCTTTGACAGGTAATACCATCAGGTCTGGTGGCGACTGCTTTCTCGCCACTTTCAAGCCATCATTGATGGCCTTGATATAATCGTCAGATAAAGTAATCCATTGTTTATCCTCTTTGTCCCACATACCTGCTTCTTTTCCATCCAGTGAGAGGTAATATAGGTTGACGCGACCAATTCTTAAAAAATCGACTGTCTTTTTCGTTTCACCTTCAAGCAGATCGGCTTGGTAGGCTTCAATAGTGCGGCCATATTCCGTTTCAACCTGGTAGGCTTCCATGATGCGGCGATATTTTTCTGCCAAGGATACATCTGCGCGTCCCATCATGGCATTAAGAGCCGCTAAACGTGTTTGCCGTTCCTGCTGTAGAAAAGGGATATCAAGCTCGACGAATTGAGTCAGCACATCTACCATTTTCAGCATTAGCGGGACAATATCATGCTGAGTTGTTTCAATATTATCGAGCTGCTCAGAAATTGAAGCCATTTCTTGTTGTTGAGAGTCAACGAGGGCCTCGAGCTGATCATTGTAGGATTTGAGGCTTTGAGTTTGTCGTAATACATCACGATACTCTGCCAACATATCCGTGGTTTCATCAGACAAATTATCAATCTTTTCTTGAGACTTTTGTGCCGCGATATCGGTATTGACCTGAGTATCAATCGCCTCATCTAAGGCGCCAGCATTGGCCAGAAAAGGCAATGCTATAAGAATACTCAACTGCCAACCACATTTGATGGTTTGCTTGAGGTGCATAAATTCCAAATCCCTTATTTGCCGCTTAACGGCAGTAAACGAAAGAGGAATATTAACAAGAGAATGGAAAGTGGGGAAAGCTCTCTGTAAAATTACAGGCAAAAAAAAGCCAGATACAAATTGTATCTGGCGAAACCTTCATAGAAGGAGAGAGAAATATAAGACTATAGAAGCTGAAATTTCTATAAACTTGAGATACATAATACAAATCGCCCGACGTTTGCAAATGAGCGACTTATCCTAATAACTCGGGAAATTATTCCTATTCCTCTTTCCTTCAATATCAATTATTTACGATGCAATGCCATGACTTATCGCAAAGCGCATCAGCTCTGCGGTTTTACTGATATCTAGCTTACTTTTAATTTGCGTCAGGTTATTGGCAACCGTTTTATAACTAATTCCTAACACTTCAGAAATCTCAGTCATACTCTTGCCCTCACCTAACAATCGTAATATTTCCAACTCACGACGCGACAAATCACTTAGAGCACTCGTACCAGCATCTATATTCAACATGGCTAACTGTTGAGCCATATCCGGACTTAAATAAATTTTACCATCAAGTACTTTACTCACCGCTTCCACTAAGTGATCCGCGGCATTATTCTTGGTGATATATCCTCTGGCACCAGACTGCATCGCACGCGAGGCAAAGACGGGGTCTTCGTGCATACTGAACATCAACACTTTCGCATCTTCACGGTTAGCCCTGATACGTCTTAATACTTCCAGACCACCGACACCTGGTAGTGTAATATCCAGCAACACCATATCAGGCTGAGACTCCTGAAAAAGGCGGTACCCTTCTTCGCCTGTTTCAGCTTCGAGAACTGTAGCCGAGGGAATTTGTTGAATCAGTTGACGACAACCTGCTCTGACTATCGGATGATCGTCCACCACCAAAATTGTTAATGCCTGTTTCATTTTTTGTTTCACCCTTTAATGGAATCAACACTCGGACCTGTAAACCACGTCCTTCTTCCGTATCAAACGCTATACGACCACCGAGTGCTGACACCCTTTCTCGCATACCAATTAAACCAAACCCTTTCACCAAGTTAGCATCCAGACCTTTTCCGTCATCCGTCACAGCGACTTTAATTGTCTCAGCTTCCCGGCGTACTTCAACTTTTACATGACTGGCATGGGCATGACGTACGCAGTTGGTCGTACATTCCTGCACCAGACGGTAAATCGTGACCTGTAAGGTATCAGGTAAGGATTCAAATTCACCGACAAAATCCCATTCCCAGTCAATCTCTGGCTGGCGCTCACGCCAGTTATGCAACATATCTCTTAATGCTTCGGTTAGCCCTAAATCATCCAATGTCATAGGACGCAATCGACTTAGCATTTTTCTCACAAGAGATTGAATATGATTAGTGATGGTCTTGACTGACCCCACTTTCTCTTCAATCTCGATCAAATGATTTTCGCCAGCAATTCGTTCAATTTCACCTAAATCAACGCGAATCCCGAATAAACATGGCGCTAACTCATCATGTAGTTCTCTTGCCAGATCGCGCTGCTGGGATTCCTGCAAGCTGAGCATATTACCCGCAAGCGCATGGTTTTCGACCATCGTCTTTTCTAGCACGCTGGCCATATGGTTAAAACGAATCTGGATAGGATTAAGCTCTTTTACGGCAGAAGTATCAACACGAGCTGTAAAGTCACCCTGTTCAAGATGGCCTAAGGCATCAGACAATTGCGACAATGGCCGTAAGCCTTGACGCAGAGCGAGATAAATCAGACTCAAGATCAGTAATAAGAAGAATACACCCAGCCAGAATAACGTTTGAATATCCTGCCAGACCTCCGTGACTTCATCGCTGGGATCGGCTTCAACCACCAAATAACCATAGGATTTACTGCCTTTGGTAATAAGGCGTCTAAAGGCCACGGCCTCAGGCTCCATCATACGAATGAACCAGTCCGGTGCATCAGGTTTATTAAAAAAGCCGGTTTGATCTTCCTGACCAATTAGCGGTTGGCCATGCATATCTTCAAACCAGGCTCGTATATGGCGGGTATGTCTGACACTATCGACAATCAATGTCAGTCGCTCACTCAGATCATTAGAAAAACGTAATGTCGGAAGCGCATTTACCAGCAAACCTTTCGCTAATTGCGTACTGGAGGCCATTTCTTGAGCAAGCGCTAATCTGGCGTTTTGCACCATGAAATAGCCGGCGGCAGCAAAGTTAATCAGCAAAATGATGCTGACTATAATCAGTAATCGTAGTTTTAAACTCATGATCATCAGTACAATAGATGAGATAAGTTTAGAATTATCGCACAGTTACAACGGAGACGATTAGGAAACAGCATGCAAAATAACCACGATTTGTTCCAAAAAGCCCAAAAACATATCCCAGGTGGCGTCAACTCGCCGGTTCGCGCATTTAAAGGTGTAGGCGGTGATCCCGTGTTTTTCCGCGAGGGAAAAGGCGCATGGCTAACAGATGCGACAGGCAAAAAGTATGTTGACTACATTGGTTCTTGGGGACCTATGATTGTCGGTCATGCACATCAGGAAGTACTTGATGCTGTCAAAGAGGCGGTAAATCATGGTTTAGGTTTCGGTGCCCCAACAGAAATCGAAACAACGATGGCTGACTTGGTATGTGAGATAGTACCTTCAATGGAATTAGTCCGTATGGTCAGCTCTGGTACTGAAGCGACAATGAGTGCTATTCGCTTAGCTCGTGGCTATACCGGCCGTGACAAAATCGTCAAGTTTGAAGGCTGTTATCACGGTCATGCTGACTCCCTACTAGTGAAAGCCGGTTCTGGTGCGTTAACTTTAGGTGTTCCTTCTTCTGCCGGCGTCCCTGCGTCATTGGCAGAACATACCCTGACTTTGCGTTATAACGATCTGGAGTCTGTCAAAGCCTGCTTTGAAGAGGCCGGTGATCAGATTGCCTGTATTATCATCGAGCCTGTTGCCGGTAATATGAATTGTATTCCACCCGTGCCTGGATTCCTTGAAGGGCTGCGCGCCATTTGCGATGAGTACGGTACTGTATTGATTTTTGACGAAGTGATGACTGGATTCCGTGTTGCCTTGGGTGGCGCGCAAGCCCATTACAATGTCACTCCAGATTTAACGACATTTGGCAAAATTATCGGTGGTGGTTTACCCGTTGGCGCCTTTGGTGGCAAACGAGAAGTCATGGAGCACATAGCTCCATTGGGACCTGTTTACCAGGCAGGAACCTTATCCGGTAATCCCATCGCCATGGCAGCGGGCCTGACCACATTAAAACTCATTCAGCAATCAGGCTTTCATGCCGCGTTAACCAGCACCACTGAAACGCTAGTCTCAGGTTTGCAGGAACTGGCTGATAAAGCCGGCATTCCAATGACAACGAATCAGGTCGGCGGTATGTTTGGCCTGTTCTTTACCGAAGATAGTGAGGTGAATTTTTACGAACAGGTCGTGGCCTGTGATCAAGAGCGTTTCAAACACTTCTTCCATTTGATGCTTGATAACGGCGTGTATCTGGCACCATCAGCATTTGAAGCAGGTTTTGTCTCTGCGGCCCATGGTCAGCAAGAAATTGAACATACCTTATCTGCAGCAAAAACCGCATTCGCCGCTTTGTAATCGGCAATCAGTGATAAAGCCATACATCGCTCACTGGTGTATGGCTTTTTACGTTAAGATGGCTTCACATCACCGGAATCAACCTAAGATATTGAATTAATTATGAATACGCTTTACTGGCATGACTATGAAACTTCTGGCACAGATCCCCGTTATGACAGACCTTTGCAGTTTGCCGGTATTCGCACCGATGAAGATCTCAATATCATTGGCGAACCGTTGATGATTTATTGCAAACCCGCCAACGATTTTTTACCTCATCCACAAGCATCTCTAATCACCGGCATTACACCACAAAAAGCGGAAAAAGAAGGCTTGACTGAGGCCGAGTTTATGGCGCGTATACATGCTGAACTGGCAGAGCCAGGCACCTGCGGTGTGGGTTATAACAGTTTACGGTTTGATGATGAGTTCACCCGCTTTAGTTTGTTTCGTAATTTTTATGATGCTTATGCCCGTGAATGGCAGAACGGTAATTCTCGCTGGGATATTATCGACATGGTCAGGCTGACTCGGGCACTCAGACCGGAAGGCATCAACTGGCCTGATCGCGAAGACGGCAAACCCAGTTTTCGATTAGAGCATTTAACCGCAGCCAATAATATTGAACAAATTGGTGCTCATGATGCCCTAGTAGACGTTTATGCCACCATAGAAATTGCTAAGCTCATTAAAAATGCACAACCCAAATTATTTGATTATGTTTATCAGAATCGTCGCAAAAATGCGGTTGCCCCCCTACTGAACATCCGTGAGCGCACGCCTGTCATTCATGTATCTAGAATGTATCCCAGTGAGTATTGCGGCGCGGCAATGGTGGTACCTTTAGCAAAAGATCCGACCAATCCTAATGGCGTTATTGTCTACGACTGTCGCTACGATCCTACCGATTTAATAGAGCTTGATGCTGAGACCTTACAACAACGTTTATTCACCCCTTCGGCTGAGTTGGCTATCGGCGTGGAGCGTCCTGCACTGAAAACAATACATATCAATAAATGCCCGGTGGTGGTACCGGTAGCCACGTTAAATGATGCTGCAGCCCAGCGCTTGCATATTGATCGTGCTCAACATCAAAAACACATGGATATGCTTAATGCAGCTGGTGATTTAACAGAAAAACTCTCGCAAATATTCAGCCCTAAACCATTTGATCCCGTATCCGATCCTGATGCCAGTCTCTATAGCGGTGGTTTTTTCAGTGATAATGACAAACGCAAAATGGAGATAATTCGTTCAGCTGAACCTGATATGTTAAAGACCTTATCTATTCCGTTTGAAGATCCACGCCTGGCGGAAATGTTATTTCGCTATCGTGCACGAAACTGGCCTGAGTCATTGAGCTCGGATGAGCAAGAACAATGGCTGCAGTACCGTCAACAACGTTTGGCAGATGATACAGCCAGCCCTATTCTGAATTTTTCAGCGTTTTATGCCGCTCTGGCCGAGGCCAGACAACAAGATTTATCTGAAAAACAGCAAACGGTTCTCACCGACTTAGCTCATTACAGTGCGCAATTAGCCGCTGAGTTGGGTTATCAGACAACATAATATGACTCAGCAATACGACATCCTGCTTACCACGCTTAATGCCCGCTATATGCACTCTGCATTTGGGTTGAGGTATTTACTTGCCAACTTGGAAGAACTTGAATCAAAAACCAAAGTGATCGAGTTCACTATTCAGGAACAAACACTCAATATTGCTGAGCACCTGTTGCAGCATCAGCCTAAAATTATTGGCTTTAGTGTATATATATGGAATATTCGTGAAATCAGTGACATTGTTACCGTCATTAAACAAATATCACCCGACACCGTTATCGTGCTTGGTGGGCCGGAAGTCGGCCATTACCCGGATGTACCAGATATCTGTGAGTTAGCTGATTTTGTGATCAGTGGTCCGGGTGAAAAAAGCTTTCGTGAGCTGTGCCGCCAAATTTTAGATAAAGCACGGCCTGAAACAAAATATATTGATGGTATCGCTACTGAGTTAGCTGAATTACAACTGCCCTACCACCTCTACAATGAAGAGGACATTCGTAACCGACTGATTTATGTCGAAGCATCACGCGGCTGTCCGTTTAAGTGTGAGTTTTGTTTGTCGGCCTTAGATAAAACAGCAACCGCCTTCCCGCTGGAATCATTCCTGGCTGAAATGGATGCCTTATGGCAACGCGGCGTGCGTAACTTTAAATTCATCGATCGGACCTTTAACCTCAAGGTCTCCACCAGCATTCGCATTCTGGAGTTTTTTCTGGAGCGTATGACAGATGATTTATACCTTCACTTTGAAGTCGTGCCTGATAATCTACCTGATAAATTAAAAGAGGTATTAACGCGCTTTCCCCCACAAAGCCTACAATTTGAGATTGGTATTCAGACATTTGATAGTGATATCCAAACACTGATCAGCCGCAAACAAAACAATGATAAGACTCGCGAAAATATCCGCTGGCTACGCGAACATACTGGTGCTCATTTACATACCGATCTGATTTTTGGCTTGCCCAGTGACACATTAGATAATTTCGCTGACAGCTTTAATCAACTAGTCTCACTCAATCCCCATGAAATTCAACTAGGCATTCTCAAACGCTTAAGGGGCGCACCACTCAACCGTCACAATGATAACTATGCCTTAAACTATAACCCGCAAGCACCCTATAATATTTTATCTACTAACACCGTCGACTTTATGACGATGCAACGGGTCAATCGCTTTGCTCGCTTTTGGGATATGATTGGCAACTCAGGTCGCTTTATTAATACGTTGCCATTGATACTTGCTGATGATGCCTTTGCTCGCTTTATGCTGGTGTCAGACAGACTTTTCGAGATTAGTGGCAGTACGTGGAAAATTGCACTCAAACGTCTGTTTGAATTGTTATTTGTTGTACTCACTGAAGATTTAGCGATCGATGAGTATACGGTTAAGAACCAATTAAAGCTCGATTATGCTCGCGCGGGCGTCAAGGGTGTTCCGGATTATGAGAACTTGCCTAGCATTAATAAGCCGGCCAAAGCAGGTATTGCCAATAAACGCCAGCGTTATCATGCATGAAAGGCTTACTGACCGCTTTTCGAGTCAATAATATAGATTCCAACTATGGCTAAACAATCTACATCATCCAAAAACGTTATTCCGAGTCCATGCTTGCGGAAATGCTGCCTGGATGAGCGAGATGTCTGTTTAGGGTGCTTTCGTAAAATCGATGAAATTACTGGCTGGTCTGCCATGAATAATAATGAAAGACTAAAAACATTAGACCTTTGCCAGCAGCGAAGAAAACTACGTCTGGCACAAAAACGAAAAGCTAGATAATCAACTTAGACAGTGTTTTAAACTCGGGATGCTTTGCATCACCAAGGCATTCAAATAGCAGTGACTCAACATTGGTGATGATGGCCCCAGCCTCCCGCAGACGACTTAAGGCATTTTGATGTTTTTCCTTATGACGTGAGCACACTGCCTCTTCAATCACAAACACTTCATAGCCTTGCTTTAATAAGTCTAAAGCTGTTTGCAAAATACAAATATGGGTTTCCATACCCGTTAAGAATACCTGCTGGCATTGCGAGCTCTTTAGGGTCTCAACGAACGCGTCAACCTGCCAGGCTGAGAATGCTGTTTTCTCATGTATCGGCGTGTTGCCAGGTAATAGAGCCTGTATATCAGAGTTTGTATGGCCTAAGCCCTTCGGATACTGCTCGGTGACGACCACGGGCAGTGTTAATGCATCAGCCGCTTTGAGCAAGGTCATCACTGACTTCTGAACGTGTTCTTGTTGCTTTTGTGGCATCGCTGACAATAGCCGATCTTGAATATCGACTACTATCAGCATACCCTTCCCTGCATTAGCTTTGGTGAGTTTCTGACTCACTTATGACGTCCCTTTTCCTAGCCAGTTATTTATATCGACTAAATCATTCACGCTTAAAATACCTGCCGCTTGTTTTAGGCGTAGCGTATCTAAAATGTAGTCATAGCGAGAACGGGCATAATCACGTTTTGCACTGAACAGATTACGACGCGCATTCAGTACGTCTACCGTTGTCCGTGTGCCAACATCGTATCCTGCTTCGGTTGACTCCAGGGCTTTTTCATTCGAAACCACCGCTTGTTTAAGCGCTTTAACACGGCTGATGCCCGACATCACACCATTGTATGACTCGCGAGTTTGACGTGTCACCGCTCGACGCTGCTGTTCTTCAACTTGCATTGTCTCATCTAGACGATGGCCTGCTTCACGCGTTCTGGAAGAAACTGCACCACCAGAATAGATGGGTAGATTAAACTCAAGACCTATCGTTTCATTGCTAGCATTACTGCGACCGTTAATACCATCACTATCAGAGTTATAATTCTTCTGAGCCACAATACCTAATGAAGGGTAGTGACCACTACGTTGCAGTTCAATGGTTTGTTTTGCAGCTTCAACATTAATATTGGCGAGTAATAATGATGGGTTCTGTGAAATCGCTGTATCACTCCAGGCATCAATATTGGCTGGCTCGGGTTTGACCAGCGGCGACTCACCGTATAAACCAACCAAGTCATCAATATATCTGCCAGCCGTCTCACGAAGTTGCTCTTGAGCATTAGCCAGATCGTTTTGCGCCTGAATCACTCGGGCATTGGCCAGATCATAAGCCGCTTGTGACTCCGTGATATCAGTGATCGTTGCCATGCCAACATCAAAACGCTGCTGCATTTGTTCTAATTGTTTGGAGATCGCTTCACGTTCAGCCAGCGCAAAAGTGAGATCGTCCTGAGCACCCAAGACACCAAAATAACGCTCAGCTACACGTAACGTTAGCGCTTGCTCAGCGACTACGTAACTGGCATCAGCCCCTTTCATCGCGATTTCAGCTTGCGTTTTCTGAACAAAATTCTCACGTTTATACACTGACTGATTCAGACTCAATGTATAACCATGACTGGTATAGTCCGTTTTACCTGCAAATAGACGGGATGATGAATCCAGCCAGGTTTTATTTTGATTCGCCGTTAATCCTACTTGTGGCAAAAAGTTAGCAATTGCCTGATCATCTAATTCTCCAACGGCCTGACGAGAGGCGGCCTCAGCCAGCAATTGAGGGTCACTGTTGAGGGAGAGTTTATATACATCTAGTAAATCTTCAGCCCACACTACACCTGAAAATAATGTTGAGGCTATCAATGCGCTTAACGCAAATTTTTTCATTTTCCTTCCTTAGGAGTCATTCAATTAAATGGTATTCAATTGACTAATAAGTCGACATTGAATTATCAACATCTACAGCCCAGCTGTTCATGCCACCTTCAAGATTAATCACATCATTAAAGCCAACATGTTCGAGAAACTGACCTACTTGAGCACTTCGCTTGCCACTTCGACAAATAATAGCCACTGTTTTATCTTGATAAGAGCCTAACTCTTCGAGGCGTGATGGAATCTCATTCATAGGAATATGTATTGCCCCTTCAATCATTCCATGTATTAGCTCATGACTCTCTCTGACATCAATCATGACAGGAGGGACATCACTTAGTAATAAGGTGCTAAATTCAGTGGGGGTCATGTGTTTCATATTGTTACTCTGTTTTAAAATTCAAATGGTTGGCTGGGTTCAGCGTTAATCAAATATGGGATAACGGTCTCAAACAGAACTATGGTTTGCCATTCCCGTTCACTTGTTCGCGTGATTAATTTAACAGGCATTGCCGGTGCTTTACCGGTCACGATAAGTAGTTTTCCGCCCACTTTCAGACTTTGTAAATAGTCATCAGGAATATCGGCGCAAGCTGCTGTTACGACAATTATGTCCACACGCTCGACTAACGACCAACCTTGGCTGGCATCGCCCACCGTTAAGGTCACATTGCCGATACCTGCATGAGATAAACGTTGTGCTGCTCTTTCAGAGAGATCTGAATAAAACTCAACAGATATCACGTGGCGTGCCAGTTTGGCCAATAAAGCGGTGAAATACCCGGAGCCGGTTCCGATTTCTAGGACATTTGTTTCAGGAGTAAGGTGTAAAGCCTGTAAAAACCGGCCTTCTAATATCGGTGATAACATGGTCTGCCCATGAGAGAGAGGCAGCATTGTATCGGCATAAGCCATCATCGCTAAATGCTCATCAACAAAATCAGCTCTGGACACCTCTGTCATCACGCTTAAAACGGCGTTATCAAGCACTTCACTGGGACGAACTTGCTGAACGACCATA
The DNA here is from genome assembly GCF_002341285.1 of Methylophaga sp. UBA2513. Lineage (NCBI taxonomy): Bacteria > Pseudomonadati > Pseudomonadota > Gammaproteobacteria > Thiotrichales > Piscirickettsiaceae > Methylophaga > Methylophaga sp. UBA2513. The sequence goes on from NZ_DDNT01000011.1 coordinate 61,160, forward strand.
TTATGATGAGCATGATTTAGCAACGACACATTATTGCCCCTATCTTTGAGCTATAGCTGGTTAGGAGAATAAGGATAAGTGCTTTCTTATATAGGTGCAACCATAGAAGAATAAGGGAAATATCCAGTCACTTTGCCTATTCATGACTTTATAAAAGCAACGGTCGTGTGATTTTATTTTTTACCAGTAACACGATGGAATAAAGGCTCGTGGACAGATTCGCGAGAAAAGCGCCAGCAAGCAAGGCTAATCGCCATAATGGAAAATCCTGTCACCACCATCACATCCGTCATAATAGAAAAATCACTGGTCGCACTGGGGACCGCATGTTTCATCAAGTCAACACCATAACTAAATGGATTGATTAAGACGATATACTTCAGCATCTCAGGTAATTGGGTGACGGGATAAAGCGCACCGCTTAAAAAAAATACAGGGAAGATGAAAAAATTCATAATCACGGCAAAGTTATCTAATGTTTTTGACCATGCAGCAATTAAACCACCTATTGCTGCACAACATACCGCTGTTGCTAGAGCGGGCAATAATAACCATAAGGCCACTTCTACCTCGATTAAGCCTATCACTGCCAGTATGATTAATAACAAAATGGCCTGAACCATCGCCGTGATGGCTGCAGCGATTAATTTGGCAATCACAATTAAATAATGCGGAATAGGGGCAATTAACATCATTCGCATCACACCAAATTCTTTGTCATAAACCAGGGTCAAAGCTGACAATAAAGCGGCAAATAATAAGGTCATCGCTACAATACCAGGCACCAGAAAGCTCAGATAACCCGCTTGTTGCTCACCCTGCAACATACTGCCCACACCAGAACCTATCACCAGCAACCATATCATGGGTCTGACCATGGCACTGAGTAGTCTTGCCCGTTGACGAAAGACTTTTGTCAGCTCTCTTGCTACGACAGCCTTAACCGCAAGCATATGTGTCATGTCACGACCCCATAATCAGGTGGACATACTGTCCATAGATACACATCATTCAAATTTGGTTTACGCCATTGCATCGCATTAACGGCATGGCCAAGTGTTTTCTGCAGCTGATAAAAATCCGTTTCTTTGTCTTGGATACGATATGTCAGATGCTGATCTTCCCATAATGGCTCACCAAATTCTGAGCGCATCTGCTGACTGACCGCTTCGGTATCAGCACAATCAATTTCCAGCATATACGCGGCTAGATTCTTAATCAGTTTTTTTGGAGAGCCACCTTTCTGTAGCTGCCCTTTTTGTATGAAGTCAACATGGTCGCAAGCTTCTGCTTCTTCGAGATAATGCGTGGTCAAAAAGACAGTCATCCCCTCATCTTTTCGAAGTTGTTCAATAAACCGCCATATGGCACGACGGTTAGGCAAATCCAAACCAATCGTCGGCTCATCTAGAAATAAAACCTGAGGTTTATGCAAGACACCTCGGGCAATATCAACGGCGCGTCGCTGCCCTCCAGATAGAGTGACTAATTTCTGATGTCGTTTTTTTTCTAAGCCAAATACCGACAGTAACTCAGCGATACGTTGTTCCGCCTGCTGTTTATTCAAATGATACAAAGCGGCGGCAAACTGTAAGTTTTCATCCACCGTCATCATCCGATCAAGCGCTGAATCCTGAAACACCAAGCCAACAGCAGCTCGGGTTTGAACGGCGTTTTTACTAACATCCAGCCCAGCAATCCATGCTTGACCCGATGAGGCAGACGTCATGGTGGTTAGCATATGAATGGTTGTGCTTTTCCCCGCACCATTCGGACCAAGCAAACCATAAAACTGCCCAGGCTCGATACTTAGATCGAGCCCATTAACAGCAAGGGCCTGACCATATTGCTTGGTCAGGCCCTTGCTTAAAATCGCATATTGATTTTTATAAGCCACAAATTTCTTTTGAGTTTTTCGGGTTTCTGAATACGAGCGGTTTAGCCGTATCAGCTGGTTTTTCAGCTTCCTGCCGCCCTTTCTCTATCGCTTCCAGGATCAGGTGATGATCCGGTGATTTAGTACAGACTGGATCGGCCATCGCAGGATCACCTGTCAGCATATAGGCCTGACAGCGACAACCACCAAAGTCTTTTTCTTTTTCATCACAACTGCGACAAGGCTCTTTCATCCAGTCAAAGCCACGGAAACGATTAAAATCATTCGAACCTTCCCAGATTTCCTTCACACTCAGTTCTTTGACATTCGGTAGTTCCATGCCTGGTAATTCACGAGCCGCATGACATGGTAGAGCGGTACCATCTGGTGTGACGGTCAGAAATACATTTCCCCAACCATTCATGCAGGCTTTTGGCCTATCCTCATAATAATCAGGGACAACGTAATAGATCTTCATATTACCTTTTTGCTTTTCCTGATATTCATGCGCAATAGCTTCTGCACGAACTAATTGTTCTTTCATTGGTAATAGTTGATCACGATTATGCATGGCCCAACCGTAGTATTGGGTTGTTGCCAGCTCAACATAATCGGCGTCAAGGTTGATAGCTAAATCCAGAATCTCATCGATCTGATCAATATTCTGACGATGTGTCACAAAACATAGCACCATCGGATAACCCGCAGCTTTTACTGCTTTTGCCATCTCAATCTTATGCTGAAAAGCATCGGTACCAGCAATCAAGTTATTAAGATCTTCTGAACTCGCCTGGAAACTGACTTGGATGTGATCCAACCCCGCCTCTTTAAATTCTTTTGCCTTGTCAGCATTCAACCCTACGCCTGAAGTAATCAGATTCGTATAAAAACCCAAGTTTCTGGCTTCACGGATAAGCTCAATCAGATCGGGGCGAGTTAATGGCTCACCACCTGATAAACCCAATTGGGTTGCACCCATTTCACGTGCCTGGCGGAAAACGTTGATCCATTCTTCGGTTGTTAGCTCTTTTTTAACATTGGCAAAATCCATCGGATTGGAACAATAAGGACACTGTAATGGACAAGCGTAAGTAAGCTCTGCCAATAACCAAAGAGGCTGACGAATGCTGTCACGGACATTCATTCCGATAGCACCACCAGTACTGCCTGGTGCTTTATTCTGGTCTGATCCAGTCGTTGTCATGAGCTTCCTCCAAAAACTGATAGACGTCATCGTCTAAGTCAGCGCCATTAAAGGCTTCTTTAAGTTCAGCGATAAGCTCGCCGACGGTCTGCTTTTTTTCACTTACCCGCTTCAGGATTTCACCTGCAGCAGGATTTAATTTCACCATGCCTTCTGGGTAAAGCAGTACGTAACAGTCCTGCGCTGGCTCCCATTGGAAACGGTAACCCAGAGCCAGAACAGGAATCGTGTCTGCATTAAAAATGCGATCGGTCATTTTTCAACTTCCATAAAATAAGGGGGACGTCCTTCAATATACGCCATCCACATCGCATCTAACATGGTCCATAGGATATCAAGCTTGAATTGCAGTAAATCAACAGCGCGTTGTTGTTTCTCACGAGTATCACAATAATCCAGTGTGATTTGTAAGCCATGGTCGACATCACGACGCGCTTCACTTAAGCGTTTACGGAAATAGCGGTAACCTCGTTCATCAATCCAGGGATACAAGTCAGGCCAGTTGTCTAGTCTTGCTTGATGAATCTTAGGCGCAAATAATTCTGTTAACGAAGAGCCTGCCGCTTCCTGCCAGTTAGCCCGGCGCGCAAAATTAACATACGCATCTACCGCAAAACGAACACCTGGCAACACATGTTGATGTGATTCCAGTTCTTCTCTTGTTAATCCAACAGCTTCACCCAGCTGCAGCCAGGCTTCAATGCCTCCCTCTTCTCCATCATAACCATCGTGATCAAGAATACGTTGCACCCAATGTTTACGGACAGAAGCATCTTCACAATTTGCCATAATGGCAGCGTCTTTAATTGGAATCGCCGTTTGATAATAAAAGCGATTAGCAACCCAACCTTGAACTTGTTTTTGGTCCAGCTTGCCAGCATGCATCAGTTTATGAAAGGGATGGTTAATATGATACAGCGACTCTTTTTCGCGTAATTTTTGTTCAAACTCTTCGCGTGTCCATGGTGCTGGTTTTTCTGACATGTCATGTTCCTCTAGAATCATCTTAGACTGTTAAAGCTCGATATCCATGCCGTCATACGACACTTCTATTCCAGCCGCTTCCAACGTTTTCCGCTGGGGTGATTCCTCGTTGAGTATTGGATTAGTATTATTAATATGTATCAGGAATTTGCGTGGCTTATCCATGCCACTTAGGATCTCCATAATGCCACCTTTACTAGACTGGTCCAGATGTCCCATTTCCTGCGCCCGTTTATTGCTAATGCCTTCGTGTGACATCTCGTCATCAGTCCAAACGGTACCATCAACAAGTACGACGTCAGCATTCGCCATATATTCCATAACGTGCGGTTCTGCTACACCTAATCCTGGTGCATAGAATAAATTTTTACCGGTACGCGTATCTTCTATACGCATGCCAATGTTATCGCCAGGCACCGTGTTATGACGATGCGGTGAATAAGGAGGTGCCTCACTCTTCAAAGGCACGGCAGTGAAAACTAATCCTTCTGCTGTGGGAATGGTGAAGCTTGACTCATCCGTCGCGATCTCATGATGATTAATGCCACGGAAATGTCCGAGAATGTTGAAAACAGGGAATCCTGTGGTGAGATCTTCGTATACGGCATTAGTGGTATATACATCCCAAGGTTTATTATGTTCTCTGAGAGTAAGCATGCCGGTGACATGATCAATCTGTGCGTCTGTGATGACTATCGCGGTGATGGCTGTATCTCTGACTTGTCTAGCTGGTTGTAAAGTAGGGAAGTCATCCAGTTGTTTTTTAATATCAGGGGAAGCATTAAACAAAATCCAATCTGTTCCGTTTGCACTGATAGCAATGGAGGATTGTGTGCGAGGACTGGCTTTAATTGTGCCCTCTCTTACACCTTTACAGTTAGTGCAATTACAATTCCACTGAGGAAAACCACCGCCGGCTCCCGAACCTAAAACATGTACAAACATAAATATCCTTAGAAACTTGCATTAGACCAGATAAGACTTTAACAAATTTTATCTGGTATAACGTTGCCCGGAACAGAAAGTCCCGGGCATACATCAAAACCGTGATTAACGGTTGCAGATGTACATGGTTACTTCAAAACCAAAACGCATGTCTGAATATTCAGGTTTAGTCCACATAACTATATCCTCTCTAAAATTGTTTTATTTAATGTCATCCAACCTATTTGGAAGACGATTAGATAGTACACAGCGAATAAACTTGTTTCGTCAGGATTCCCCGCCTTGCCATTCAGGATTTTCCTGATTCAAGGATCGCCGGAAAAAGCTTTACCTGCCTATAATCCACAAAAATGGCTGTATTAAAAACCGTCAAAATTAGCTCAATGCTCAGGAAGATCTTCTTACCTGTCTCAGGTAAAAAACACCCAGTTAAAAATGCATTTATGCTCACGACTATCCTTGGCTGTCTTTATACAATATATGTATTAGAGAATTTTTCAGCTTCTTTAATGATTTTGTGGTTTACCACATGATTGCATTACCTATATTTCATTTTAACCAGGCCTTGTGCCTGGTTTTTTTTGTTCAAAAAAAAGACCCGACATCAAAAGATGCCGGGCCTTTTATTCAGATTAAGATTACAGGGTAATCTATATCATCTGGGTCTTACAGGCTGAATACACTCAGAACACCACCCAGGTTAGTCCAGCTAGACAATGCACGGTATGCACCGACTGCGCCAAGACCATCTGTTTCGTTTTCTAAGCTTGGGATCGCCATACCGATACCAGCCCA
>NZ_DDNT01000013.1:0-12850 GCF_002341285.1 Methylophaga sp. UBA2513
CACATCAATTTAACGATGGATGTTCTCCTGCAAAGGCGGAAGATCTGTCTAAATCCGGGTCCGGAATTAGTTGACCACTACATAATTAGTATTATTCACAATACAGTTCTCTAGTATGAAACTGTACTTGATAGCTATGGTTTACTCCTCTAGATAGGAGTAAACCATAATTCATGTGCACTCGGATCATTCAGCTATTATGGTTGCTCTATTTCAAACTTTAGAGAAACGCTAACCATTTCCCAGGCGTTGAGTTTGTCAAAGATCTCTTGGGCCTCCGGGTGTAACTCTCCAGGTGCATCGATGAATTCATAAACTGAGCCAGATTCAGTGAAGCCTCTTTTGTTTTCAGCGTCATACTCTAGTACCTGACTGCTGATTCTATAAGTATTGTCATGTAGGGAATACCCAAGAAACTTTTCTATCTTTTTTCCATCTTTAATAATCACAATGATATTCCATTCAGACATGGTTACTTGAGCTGGTGCCAATGGCATAATCATACTTATCTCCAATTAAAATGATGAATTTATCCAGTTGGTAACTAGACAAACCTGACAATGTATTCTTTCTAGTGTTTATGGGTTACACATCACTAGTTTCACTATGCGACACTATTGAAGGTAGGTGCTCCTCACAACAGGTCATTTGAAACCGCCCATACACGCTCATTAGTTTTCCTTCAGCACCACACTCTTCACAGGTTGTTAAAGAGTCTTCCTCGGCCTTATCAATTAACACGTTCATTTCGTCTGTATAGTAGGTAAGGGAGAAACTTAATCCGCCATATTTTTCTTTCACTTGCATAACCATGGGCAGGTAGTCAGGATCCATTCCATCTGCACGTAATTTTTCTGTTATTTTTTCTAGTTGTATTGATAGATCTAAGATCAGCTCATACCAACCAGAACCGCATTCAAATCCGAAGCACATTAAGTTCTGATCAGGTCCTAAGTTTCTGCCTCGATAAATGGTCGGACACCGTTTATAAATTTTTTCTGCTAGTTGCCAATGCATCACTTTCACCTAATATTTAAGTCGAACTGGAATACCTTTATTCATACTGAAATGTACTAAATAGAGTTGCGCCGAAGGTGTAGGAGCCCAGGGCGAACCAGAAAGAAATATTCTGAGCTAGATAATGTTTTCCCCGTATTCGACTTTGGGCCATACGTAATAACCTTTGAACTAAACCTGATATTTTGGCGTTCATAGCAGTAGCCAAGAAATTTTTCGATCTCGTCCCCTTTGTACTGAACTATCACAATATTCCAGTCACTCATTGTTACCTGCCCCGGTGAAACTTTCACAATCATGCGCCCCCCCCCCCAAAAACACATACCTGTTGTCGCACAGTTTTTTAGAGATTTCTATTTAATTTCATAATGTTATCTAGATACAAAATCGGCGAAATTGTAAATTATTGTTTTGATAAAAAAATTACAAAAATTTAATTTAGTGCGTTTTTTCAAATCACGAAGATTTGCGCAAACTGATCCCATGGGTGGGCTTTAGACATCTATGTCACCTCAGGTATGAAATTATTCATAGATGTGTGTTTAGGAAACTCGAATGAGTGAAATAACACTAGTTTTAGACCTTGAGTGTATGCTCATCACAAATGCAATAAGCCAGTATCCAAGACCCAGCTCAAAGTCATTTATCCATGAGTGTGGGCTATTATTTTTGAATAGAGAATATTTGTGCCTTCACGCCGGTGGATGAGAAGGGATTTAGAGCTAGAAATTGTATTGGAGCAGGTTTTAAGCAGAGCGAAAAAGCAGTAAATATCTAATAATAATCATTTGATACCTGTGATTTTCAAAGTTTGCAGTACAAATGTAAGATTGAAAAATGGTCAAAAAAGTTGTTTAGTAAATTAGTGGCGATTTAGTCATCACAATTTTTTAGCGTACTTCTTTATTGAGTAGCATTCTTCTTAAAATTCTCAGCTTGCGTAAATATCTCTTTGTAGACCTCATCATGATCTACCGGCGGATAGCCAAACTTGTGCAAAAGCAAAATCAGATCAACCTTCAATTCTGCCTTCACATCATCGCGTTGACTCCAGTCGGTGTACTTGGCCTTGTCATCAACGACGATTTTTACAGCTTTGGCCAACTCTAAAAGTTTGTCATCGGGATAACTGAAGTCGTACTTCTTCATCAGCGTTTTAAGAATGTCGTAGAAAGCCTTCTCTTCGAGATTAATACCCATATCGACAAAAGAATGAATCTCAATCTTCAGTTCCTCAAACAACTTGATGATCTCTTCTGAGAAGTCTTCAAGCACGTTACTGACCAGCACATCCTCTTCTTTACGTTCGTTGTATTTCTCGACCAGTGCCTGGAAGCGTTTACTGAACTCAATGGCTTGGGCACGGTTGGTTTTCTGGTATTGCCCGATCGCTTTAGCTAACAGCTGTTGTAGTAATTTAATTTTGGTGTTGGGCAGTTTGATCTTCTCAATCTTTGCGAGATAGTCATCATCGAAAATATCGATCTCACCTGTGCCCTCGCCCAACTTAAAGATTTCTTCCACGCCATCTGACTTGATGGCCTCTTCAATCATCTGCCTTACCTTGGCATTCATCTGGGCAGTGTCGGGGGCTGAGCCCTTTGTGAGTTTGAACACAATGGAACGCACGGCAAAATAGAAGTGTGACTGGTCTCGATTATCCTGGCTGAGCTTCTCACTGCCTGAACAGATGTCATAAGCCGCTTTCAGACGCTTCACCAGCCCCATAAAGCGCTTTTCCTGCTTGTCGGTCATCATGGCGTACTCTGCTGCCATATTGAGGCATTCAAGCTGTTTTAGTGCTTCTCCAGTGAAATACGGAGATGCATCAAACTTATGGAACATCTTGTTCAGTAGATCCAAGTGGTCTTTCACCGTAATAACTGAGGTCTGAATATCCTCAAAATTGGTCTCATCGGTTTTGGAGTAATGGGCCAAGGCTTTATTCAGCTGGCTCTTAATGCCGATGTAATCCACCACCAAGCCCTTTTCCTTACCTTCAAACTTACGGTTCACCCGAGAAATGGTCTGAATCACGTTATGGCGCTGAATTGGTTTATCGATATAGATGGTATCGAGGAATGGCACATCAAAGCCGGTGAGCCACATATCCACCACAATGGCGATTTTGAAATTGGAGTGTGGGTTCTTGAACTGACGATCCAGTTCTTTTCGATAGTCCTTGGTGCCCAGCAAGTCCCATAGCTCCTTGGGGTCATCCTTGCCACGGGTTAACACCATCTTCACGCGTTCAGACGGTTTAATGTCTTTCAGCTGCTGCTCAGTTAGCGCTTTTGAACCATCCGTTTCTTTCACTTCAAACCACTCAGGGCGAAGCTGTTTGAGTTCTTTCCACAATGCATAGGCAATCATGCGCGAACTACTGACAAACATCGCCTTACCCATCACTGTGCCGCCTTCCTCCAGGCGGTTTTCATAATGCTGAACAAAGTCCTCAGCCAATGCACGAATACGGTCTTTATCCCCCAGAATCGAGTTCAGGCTCAGCATCGAGCGTTTGCTTTCCTCAATCTGGTATTCATTCGCGCCTTCTTCGGCAACGTCTTTGTAGTAGTCCTCAATCTGTTGCAGCTTGGCGTTATCCAATGTGACCTTGGCTGCCCGACCTTCGTAAACAATACGAACGGTGATCTCATCCTGCACGGATTCGGTCATAGTGTAGCTATCCACCACCTGACCAAACACATCCAGCGTGGCGTCAACCGGTGTACCGGTGAAGCCCACATAGGTGGCATTGGGTAACGAGTCATGCAGATATTTGGCAAAGCCAAAGGTGCGTTTCACACCTTTCTCTGTCACCCGCACTTTTTGATCCAGATTCACCTGGCTACGATGGGCCTCATCGGAAATGCAGATCACATTATTCCGGTCAGTCAGTAACTCGGTATCTTCAGTGAACTTATGAATCGTGGTCAGGAATACACCGCCACTGGTGCGGCCTTTTAATAACTCGCGTAACTGTGCCCGGCTTTCGACACTGATGACGGTTTGATCGCCAATATAGCCCTTGGCATTAGTAAACTGCTTGGAAAGCTGATCGTCTAGATCTGTACGGTCAGTAATCAACACGATAGTCGGGCTTTCAAAATTGACACTGCGCATCAACAGACGCGTGAGGAACAGCATGGTGTAACTTTTGCCACAGCCGGTCGCACCAAAATAAGTACCGCCTTTACCATCCCCTTCCGGTTTACGATGCGCCATGATGTTGTGATACAACTTGGTCGCGGCATAAAACTGCGGATAACGACAGACAATCTTCTCTTGCCGTTTGGAGACATCCGGGAACAACACAAAGTGTCGAATCACATCCAGCAAACGCTGCTGCTCAAACAAGCCTTCAATCATCGTATGCAGCGAATTAATACCATCCTGACCAATGGCCTCATTACCCGTAACCTTGCGCCAGCTATAGAAGAACTCATAAGGGGCAAACAATGAACCGAGCTTGGAGTTCACGCCATCCGAAATCACGCACAGGGCGTTGTACTTCATTAGCTCAGGAATATCACGGGCATAGCGTATGGTCAGCTGCTCAAAGGCATTGTGCAGTGTGGCTTGCTCTCGGATGGCGCTCTTAAATTCAAACACCACCAGCGGCAAACCGTTGATATACAAAATGCCATCAGGGATGCGTTTTTCCGTGCCTTCAATTTCCAGCTGATTAACGATGCGATAACGATTGCTGCCGCCCTCATAATCAATCAACTGGATAAACAGATCTTTCTGCGTATGGTCATCACGTTTTAGCACAAAACCATCAGCCACCAGCTTATGGATGGCACGGTTGGAATCATATAAATCTGCCGAACTGAAGTTGATCAAACGGCGGATGATGGTTTCCAGCTCACCGTCCGTTAAGCCTTCACTGGCATAACGTTCACGTAAGAAGCCTTCCAAATCCTCACGAATCAAGACTTCTGATGGATCGCGAACCAGCGTTTCACCGGCCGTATAGGGATAGCCCTGCTGCTCTATCAGCTCAATGATGGCTTGCTCTAACTTGGCTTCGGTGAATTGACTCATACTGCCTCTGCGACCTGTTTTTCAGCTTCACCGATACGGAGTTCACCAGAGAGGAGTTTGGGTAAAAGTGTGTCACGAGCCTTTACGAGTGTTCGAACCCTACTAATATTCAGATCAATAGTTCTAAAAAGTGGGCCAACTTGTTTATCAAAAGCCTCAATCAACCGAAGATCAGGAGCTGAAAACTCATAGCTTGGGACCGCATTCTTACTTAGATGCAATACTGTAGTGCCTGTTGAGTGTGATTTAGTATGCTGCTGAAACTGCTCTGTTTGCGACAACCCGTACAAGAAGGTTTTGTATTCAACTTTAGCTGGGCGAACCACAGCAACATCTAATGAAATTACTAAACGTTCGTATCTCTCATCGCTAACAACCATAGCTGGCTTACCAATCACATCTGCAGCTTGTGTGACATCGGTGTAAGCAATTACCAAGTCACCTGCAGTGACTTCCTGCTCTGGCTTGTATGCTCCGGTATATTCCTTTAACCCATCCAACCTGTAACCACCTCCACGATTGAAGGATTTTAAGGTAACTAATGCCGTTTGAGATGCTGCGAGTTCAGCACTCTTATAAGATTTGCCTTTGATAACCTGAGCAACATCAGATATTGCAGTTTGCTCCCACCCCTCTGGTATCCAACCCATTTCATCGTTAAACACAAAGCGCTCAGGGAAGAGTGCCTGTATCTCTGGGGGTAAGGGTTTGCGCTGGTCACCCAAGGCTTGGCGTTTTTCAGCGCGGGCTTGCAGGGGTTCTGGAATCTCGTTACCGGCCGCCAGTGCGTTATCGATCACCGGATCAAAATCCACAAACCAGCTCTTAAACAACGCCTGCGCCATCGCCTCCAGCGTTTCGTTCATCTGGCGGTTGAGTTCGATTTTGTCGTCGAGACTTTTCAGGAGCCTTCCAATTTCCTTTTGTTCACCTTCAGGTGGGAGCAAGAAATCAAAAGCAGCTATTTGCTTTGGGCTGATGTGAGGAACAGCAGTACCCGTTTGAACTTGTTTGACATATTCAGTAAACCAATACGAAGACACCAAGTACCTGAGATAATGCTGGTCGAGCCCTTTTTTGGATCTGAGGCGGGCAACTCGCTGAACTAACAGACAAGGCAGGTCGCTTTTGGAAACTTGACTGGTCTTGAGACCGGCTTCAATCCATGGTCGATCCATCGCCAATATGACATCGTGTTCTGCGAGCCAGTATTTGTTGTGTTTTTCAATCAAGGCGCTTTTTGGCCAATACTTAACTCCATCCCAGCGAAAGGTTCCCTGTACCACGTTATCACCTCGAAGAAGAGGTATCGCATCATCGTCGGTTGTATATTCAGAGCTTTTAAAAGGAAAGCCAGTTTGAATGTCAACAAGATCACCAAGCTGGACAGGTTTCCAGCTACTTTTCATAACCCAACCCTTCCAGATTTTCCTTAATCATTATATCCAGCTTTTCAGACTCAGCCATTTGCTGATAAAGAGTTTGGGTGAGTTCTGCCATTTTCTCTTCAAACGGCACACCATCATCTTCCAGTTCAGCTGCACCGACATAACGTCCCGGCGTCAGTACGTAATCATTGGCTTTAATTTCATCTAATGAGGCAGATTTGCAGAACCCGGCTTGGTCTTCATAGGTGCCGTCTTTTGGTTCACCACGCCATGCATGGTAGGTGCGGGTGATTTCTGCCAAATCATCGCTGGTGAGTTCTTTATGGGTACGGTCGATCAGCGTACCCATATTGCGGGCATCGATAAACAACGTCTCACCGCTGCGGTCACGGAAGGCTTTACGCTCATCATCAAACTGCTGAGCTTTTTTGTTTTTGGTAATAAACCATAAACACACCGGAATCTGTGTGGTGTAGAACAATTGCCCTGGCAAGGCAATCATGCAGTCCACCAGATCGTTTTCAATCAGCTTCTTGCGGATTTCGCCTTCGCCTTTGGTGTTGGTACTCATCGAACCATTGGCTAAGACAAAACCGGCGATACCGTTTTCTGACAGTTTGCTGACCATGTGTAAAATCCACGCATAGTTAGCATTGCCTGTTGGTGGTACGTCGTACCCTCCCCAGCGTGGGTCATCGACCAGTTCATCTGCACCACGCCAACCTTTAAGGTTAAACGGGGGATTCGCCATGATGAAGTCGGCTTTTAAATCAGGGTGCTGATCTTTAAAGAAGGTATCTGCCGGTACATCACCAAAGTTGGCAGCAATACCGCGAATGGCGAGATTCATCTTGGCTAGTTTGTAGGTGGTGCTGGTTTGCTCCTGACCATAGATGGAGATGTCTTTTTTGTTGCCTTCGTGACTTTCGATAAATTTAATCGACTGCACAAACATACCGCCTGAACCACAGCAGGGGTCGTAGATTTTGCCTCTGTATGGCTCAATCATTTCTGCAATCAGGTTAACCACACACTTGGGCGTGTAGAACTCGCCACCGCGTTGACCTTCTGATGCAGCGAAGTTACCGAGGAAGTATTCATAAACACGTCCAACCACATCTTCTTCACGGTCTGCCGTGGTATCGATGTTGTTAATGGTGTCGATAAGAGAGGCGAGATTGCGTGGCTCCAAGCCCTGACGTGAGAAGTAGTTATCGGGCAATGCACCACGCAGGCTTTTGTTGGTCTTCTCAATGGTATGCAGTGCGGTATCGATACGCAGGGCAATATCTTCCTGCTTGGCTTCACGAATAATGGTTGACCAGCGTGACTCTTCAGACAGGAAGAACACGTTCTTCATGGTGTAGAACTCGACCATTTCAACAAAGTCGCCCTGGCCTTCATCAATCAGTTCCTGCTTACGTGCTTCAAACTTATCGCTAACAAACTTCAGGAAGATAAGGCTGAGTACGATGTGCTTATACTCAGACGACGCTACCGTCCCACGTAGCTTGTCGGCACTCTCCCATAGGGTTTGTTCAAATGATTTGGTTTTCTTTGCCGCTTTTTTTTCTGCCATTTAGGTTGTTATCTTTAGTTAGATTGAATAATGTTTTTTTCTTCACTGGTCGCCAAGTCTACGCCTTCAGCTGTTCTCCAGTCTCTCCAACCATTGGATGTCCTGTATATGACACTACAGGACGCGCCACTTGGTGATTGAAATAAATGATCTTTAGCGAAAACTAACGTATCACTACTCATAATCAATACGCCACTATCAATCAGTTTCTGGCGCCGAGTTTTTATACTTTGTGGAGTTGCTTTGGCTGTTGGCTTCATGGCACAGGTTGAACCTTTCAATACTGTAAAGCCTTCAGAGCTGAGTATGCCACGGGCATTTGCACCTCGTGCAGTACATAAGTAAATCGTACTTTGAATTTCTTTGGTATGGCTGGGTAAAGGTTCCAGTACGGGGTAGCCAAGCGTACTCATCAACACCCGAATGGTTTCAAGAATTTCTACACAATCAGCTTCAAGCGGAGCTGGAGTATGCGGTTTGGACCCAGAGTTGCCATTTTCCAGTTGGAAACGGCCAGAGGCTTGTCCCAATTTAATCGACGCCCATTCCAGGTACTTGGCGTGCGTATCAGTGATGGTATTAGTGAGGGAGACCGCGACAATGGCACGATGCCAGAAATCTTTCTTTTGGTGATGTTGCTGGAGTCTTTTACCTACTTCACCGCTCTGCCCTACGTAACAAGAGATGTTTTCTTCGTTATCTACTTCACTAAACAAGAAGTACAAACCCACTTGAGATGATTCTGGCATGTTGAGAAATTCAGGTAAGAGCTTTCGAGGAATATCAAAGACTCTCACTGTTCGCGTCGTTATCTCTGCAACGCGTGTCCCCTGCGGATTTCCGAAAGGAAGAAAGATTTGAATGGTTTGTGGTTTAGTCATCCTGACTGCTCATGCAACTTTATTCTGAATGATTGTAGCAGAGCAAGGAGGTGAATTACTGCTTTTCAACTAGAATAAACCAGCTTCGCACAAATGCTAGCATCACTTCCAGTCCACTAGAGATTAACTCATATCAATGAGCAAATATCTCCCCACCAATTTCCAGTTTTAGTTACTTAGAGGTAAGTATATTTTATTAGATATTCAGCAACGCTCTCATTTAAATTTCCTGTGTAACCAGTAATTGAAATTATCAGCACTCTATACGAGAAGAACATTCAAGTTTGATCATCAATTTGGGCATCAGGGGCATTCGTCTTAACTGACTCAATACCGTTATCTCTAGATGCCGCTGATGTATAAGATTGACTTGTTCCAATAACCTGATGATTAGCAGCCTTTAGGTTAAACATAAACTTACCAGAAGAAGTCTCTTTTCTTTCATAACGCTCATCAAGTGGTGCATTATTTTTAACAGAGTCAATGCCATTTTCACAAGAAGATTTAGAGGTGTATCCCTCGCTTGCCAGAATATTTTGTCCGTTGCCTGCTAACAAACGAAACCGGTACTCACCAGCATTATCTTTATAAAGTTCGAACTTACCAGCCATGTTTCATTTCTCCTAAGATTTTCAAGTCTGTTTCCATGTTCAAACTAAAAAATATATTAACTATTAATCATTTGCAACAGTGAAAACATGTCACTACTCTTAATACCGTCTCTCATATCATGTAGATAGAAAGACCTCAGGGATAACCATATTCTTTGACTCCAGAGACTTCCTTAATTTCGCCTATGGATAATTGCATTTGTGCGACTGTACTATACTTTGCCTGAAATTAAGAACCGTGAGTACTCGTTACATGCTGATTAAAATCATCTCCCGAATAAACTCAAACTCTTTCTCAAACTCAGTCACTTTATTTTATATTTTTCTGTCAGCTCTTCAGCTTCATCAAACCCAGAAATTTTTTGATACAAATCCGACAAAATAATAATGGTCTTGTCGATTTCGTTTTGAAACTCTGGAACTGAATTTATAAGCGGGTGTTTCATCAAAAATTCGTCAATATATACACAAGCGACATGCAGTCTATCAGCAGCCTCTAAAATATGTCCGTCATTAAGTTCATAGTTTTTTGAATCATTATTCATCATTAATCTCCTGCAATGAGTAACTCCATATTTGAGCGTATAGTGAAAAGTATTAGGCTAACCGATGCCTGCTCCCAAATTTAAAATTATCTAATCTGTGATAAAGAGTCAGATTATTTCAGGCATTGCTTGTTAACTAAGATATTTATATTTCCTTGAATATGATGAATACGTTCAGCTCGTTTGCACTCCCATTCAGTAACGGGATATTGTTTATTCCAGACTTCCATTAACTTTCGCTGCTGTTTACTCATCTTATAACGTTTATAACGCTGTTCTATGTACAGATAAGTCCTCGCTATGACACCTTTGGCCGCTTCGGGTGGTTCAACTTTTCGGTTATCAATTTTCAGGGCACAGCTACCAAAGCTGGATTTTGCCTGAGGCAGCATGGTGAAATTGTGATTACTCCTGCCAGCATTAACGGCACCTATCGCTGGGTAGAGATTATATAAATCACTTTGCTGGCACAGTTTCTCCCTTTAAATGATTTCCCTTTAGAGTCGACACACAATGGATGTCCTTCACGCCATTCTTTAAATGTTCTACCAAAGTTTTCAGCCGGGACCACATGCTCCCACTCGATACTTTTAGCCCGTTTTTTATGTTTACTGGTGACAAAAGATTTGGGCAAAGTCACATTCTTTTTTTCATCAAACGCAGCGCCACAATATAGCGTGACGCGGTGGTCATAGTAGACATTGTTCTCCAATAGCTTTTTGGCTTTGTTAAAGGAGTCTGTTGGCTCAGCACTGGTAGCTGTTGAAGCTGTGACAAGCAGAATGACAATTATCGTTTCGAGTAGCGTTGTTGGGGTGTAAAGTGATTTTTGAGTTTGGAACATGTTTCTTTTGTTTTTTTGAGTATGAATGAGCGAAATGGATAGAGTCAGCTATGTAATGAAGTGTCGTGATTTTTCTCCTTTTTGAACCACTCTTGGCCAGCGGCTATGTATTTGTGCATCTTCTAGTTCGGGTTCAATTGTCACCACATACACACGACGCTCGTTACCTTCTTTTGCAAGCAAGCCCTGAATGTATTGTCCTTTTTGCAGGTCATACCAGTGGCTGATACCTTCAAGGTCTTTTTCCATAAAACTTAAAACAGGGATTTTTACCGGTGTCGGAAAATATTTATCCCATCTGCCGGCATAAATAGAATCGAGTCGCGCCCAGCCTGTCATTGGTAAGTTACCAGGTTGTTTTTGCCGTCTTCCCCACGCAATAAGCTTAATACCGCCTTCTGATGTTAATACAGGCAAAACAGCTTTAGGATTAGGATAAAAAATTCGCAGCACATCTTCACCATGCTGGAAATAAACGCCGCCACACATTAAATGGTTTTCCTATGACCTGTCGGTTTCCATGCTGGGGCAATCACATTGGGCATTTCGCTACGCCCAATGACGCGTGTTGGAGCGACAGTAAACTCACCGTAACGCTCATTAATTTTATCAATAGCCGTATTAAGCGCCTCACGCTTTTGTTTGTGTGACTCATCAACAAACATATCCTGCTGTTTATGATGGGTGGGATTCAAAGCCGTGACTTGAACCTGACCACATTCTTCACCGCTATAGCGACTCTTAATAAATTGCTTACACAGGTCATATATCAGTGCGCCATCATCCGTGGCGTTATCTATTTTTTGTTTTGTTCCTAGCCAGCCAAAAGGCGTCTTTAAACCGATAAAGAAGGTATCGCTTAGAAAGTGATGTTTACGCAATCGAGCGCCCACCTTTTCAGACATATGCTGAAAGAAAGTCAGTATTGTATTCATGTCACGGGTACCGGGCGGCATCACTTTGCCATGACCAACTGATTTGGGTTCTTTTACTGTGGTGATAACAGGTTCTGGATCACGCCCTTGAGCCATGAGCCATATCCGTCTTCCTGGGTTACCGAAACGTTTTGCAATGAGGCTCATGGGGACTTTTTTCATATCCCCACATTGTGTGATGCCGTACTTACCTAAGAATCTCGCAATACCTTTATTGATACCACTCAGCTCTGTCACGTCTTCTTTGCTTAGACGCGCTTCAGCTTCCCAAGGGGCAATAATGGTCAAGCCATCCGGCTTATTGAGTTTTGCAGCAAATTTGGCTGTCGTTTTATCACCGCTAATGCCGACACTACAGGTGAGTCCTGATACCTGGCTTATCGTGTCTTTAATGAGAAAACCAATATGTTCGGGTGATTTATAGAGATACTGACAACCGGTCAAATCCAAAAAGGCCTCGTCGACGGAATAAACCTCCACAGTCGGTGTAATACTAAATAGTGCGTCCATAATCTCAGTAGAGACAGCCGCATAACGATACGGTCTGCTTGGCGCTTGGATAATATTGGGACACAGCTCTCTTGCCTCTTTAAGGCGCATACCGGTTTTCACACCATAACTTCTGGCCTCGTACGACGCTGTGATGATGGTACTGCCAAGTTTGCCATTGGTGACGCCCACAGGTTTATTTCGCCAGTATGGATAGTCTTGCTGTTCTATCTGAGCAAAGAAGCAATTCATATCAACCAGCGCAATCATTCTGGGCCAATGATGGGATGATGCGTTTGAGCTCATAGAGTGCTTAGTAACCTAAAACCCTGTTGTGGTGTGTGCATCAGCTTTCTCCTCCTAATCATTTGTAACAGTCAGATTAGATTTAACAGTGTGAGAATATAATGAGAAGAGAAAATATAGAGAATAATTTGGTTTGAAGCAAGTTTTTGAATAAGGCTAATGTCCTGTAATTCTTAGGCTGATTTTTTAGGGTATACGGATTTAATGG
>NZ_DDNT01000015.1:0-9995 GCF_002341285.1 Methylophaga sp. UBA2513
CAAGAGGAGCGCATATTACGCGAGCATTTTCATGAAAGCAACACAAAATCGTAATATTTTTGTCATATCACAATAACCCCTCTTTTGAACACCATGATTTCTTTCTCATCTTAGTGTTAACTAATTAATAAATAAGGTGTAATGATATAAATGCCTTTTTTGAGCAATCCATGACCAAACACTCTTCCCCAGTGACTCTATAGCTAATTGAGCGGCACACTTAATAAGAAAGCGCTGCACTTAGTGTGATTTACTACTGATAAATCACATTTACCTAGTATGAGCACGATTATTACCTTCAATTACGCTCTTAAGGATGCATAGTCAAATTAGACTAGTTGGCTCATCTTCATTGATGAAACCATTACTAAAGTTTTACTCATGAGAAAAAGATCTAGAGGCAATCATTAGAACTCAATGATCTCAACCTTCTGTTTTAAACTTTTTGAACTCTAGTCTTGGAATAGTCTTATTGCTATAGGACGATAACGAGTGAATCGTAGGTTTGTTTAATTATTTATTGCAGCTGACATTTAAAACTCTGCACAGATGAATTATCTGATTTTGTGATTTAGCTCATGCTAATCATAAACGACAGGCAATAAAAAAGGGCTATGCTATGAAGCATAACCCTTTTGAATTTGTGGTGGGCCGTCTGCGACTCGAACGCNNAAACGCCCGTGGTCGTATGGAGGCCGCGCTAGCGGCACTGGATGAGGAACAGGTATTTAATCGCGTGGGCACTAGGGGCGATACCTATACGATTAGGAGGCACCCCACAGTCGAACCTGGAGAGGATCGCTGGACCTGTACCTGCAAAGGGTATCGATACCGCAGCAGGCAGAAGTCGAACTACCAGTGCAAGCACATAAGGGAGATCAGAGAATGCCTGATACAACTGATGTAACCATTGGCCTGGATTTCGGCCTATGCCAGGCTAATGCCTACAATGCGTCAAAATACATGAACGAGCCTGTCACGGTCTACGCCATCGGGCGAGGCAAGGCAGAGCGCTATTTCTTTCGCTTAAAAAACGACCCCCGTGAGGTGGATGAGATGTGGCGCACTATCTGGCAGAGCAAAAGAAAGAAATCGGCATGAGTGGTTTACTGAGATACAAGGAAGTCGCTGAAAGACTGTCGATATCAGAGAATCAGGTCTACGTATTAAAAGCAACAGGAAAGCTGCCTTTTGTGAAAATTGGCCGATCTACTCGCTTTGATGAGCAGGACATCGCAGACTTTATTCGAAGGCGCAAACGACGGATAGAATGAAACCTGCTGTGTCAGTATTGTGTCAATCGGCCCCAAACCAAAAAAACAACCACCTACGAATTAACGTAAGTGGTTGTATAAAATGGTGGGTCAACTGGGGTTCGAACCCAGGACCTACGGATTAAAAGTCCGGTGCTCTACCAACTGAGCTAACGGCCCAAACCAAGCGGCATATAATACCGTTTTCTAAATAAATGACAACCCCTTTTGTGGATTTTTTTTAAATTAATTGTGAGGTGTCTATGCTCAATACTGTCAAACCAGACGAGGCGACACTCAAAACAGCTTTAAACAATGCTGAACTGATGATCGAGACCGGTCATGATTATCACCATGTCGCTCAGGCTCTATTATATTTGAATGAAAAAAACCAACTGATGAGCGATATGATAAGTGCAATCGAACGCTATCTACAATGTGAAAAAAACACGCCAGCAACGAACGAACTAGAAGAAATTTTACAGCGTTTTAAAACCTTAGAGACCGAGTCATTATTAATGACAGAGACAGAACTCAGTGTGGATTAAGCTTGATAGCGTGTTGGATCAGCTATTCCTGCTTGCATAAATCCTTCATGGCGAAAGCGGCATGAATCACATTCACCACACGCTCTGCCCTCACTATCAGCTTGATAGCAGGAGACTGTGAGACTGTAATCGACGCCTAATGAAATACCTTTCTCAATAATCGCCTGTTTACTCAGATCAATAAGCGGGGTTTCTATAGTTAATTTATTGCCTTCAATTCCTGTTTTTGTCGCTAAATTGGCCATCGTTTCAAAGGCCGCTATATATTCAGGCCGACAGTCAGGATATCCAGAATAATCTACCGCATTAACACCAACAAAAATGGCATCAGCTTCTAAAACCTCTGCCCACCCTAATGCAATTGATAAAAACACCGTATTTCTAGCTGGTACATAGGTGATTGGAATACCATCCTGGTGCTGTTTAGGTACAGCGATTGTGTTATCAGTCAATGCAGAACCACCAATAGCTGTCAGATCGATATTGATTACTTTGTGCTCTACCGCACTCATTGCTTCAGCAAGAATGGCAGATGCGTTTAACTCTGCGCGATGACGTTGACCATAATCAAAGCTCATGGTGTAACACTGATAGCCTTGTTGTTTTGCAATTGCAAGTACTGTGGCTGAATCAAGACCACCAGATAAAAGAACGACAGCTTTTTTCATCGTCCTTTCTCCTCTCCCCAGAGGTATTTATGCATTTGAATTTGCATTCTCACCGGTAAGTTATCGGCAACAACCCATTCAGCGAGCTCAGCAGGCTGAAGTTGTCCATGAATTGGCGAAAATAAAACTTCACATCGCTCATAAAGTTGGTATTGGTTTAGCTTTTCTTTTGCCCAGTCATAATCATCACGATGACACACGACAAATTTAAGCTGATCATGATTGTTCAATAACTCGATATTTTCATATCGATTCTTACTTTCCTCACCTGATCCCGGCGTCTTGATATCCATAACTCTACTAACACGCTTATCTACTTTACTAATATCCATGGCACCACTTGTTTCTAATGACACATCATAGCCACGATCACATAAAGCGGTTAATAAAGGTATACAGTTTGGTTGCGCAAGGGGTTCACCTCCCGTCACACAAACATACCGAGGATTGAAGGCAGCCACTTGGGCGACAATCTCATCAATATCCATCTTTTCACCACCGTGGAATGCATATTCCGTATCACAATAACCACAGCGAAGAGGACATCCGGTCAATCTGACAAATACGGTCGGTAAACCGACTGTGCGCGACTCACCTTGCAAAGAATAAAAAATTTCTGTTATGCGACATTGCGCCATAAATAATTACCGGCTAAATGTCTTAGTTGGTTGACTGATTAATACGATCTAATCTGGCTTTTGCAAGTCTGGCAGCGGAGCTATCAGGATAGGTCTCAATAACTTGATTCAATGTTGCTTGAGCTCGCTGAGTATCCCCCATTTCCTGTTCACTGAAGCCTCTTTTCAAAAGTGCATCGGCGACTTTTGTACTTGAAGGGTACTCATCAATGACAATTTGAAATAATGCTGCTGCATCAGCAAACTGTCTTAATACATATTTTGCTTCACCCTGCCAGTAATAAGCATTGGGAAGATAGACACTGCCCGGGTACTGTTCAGGGAACTTAGCCAAGGCATCAATAGCTTCTTGATATTGGCCGCTACGCAAGGTTTGCAATGCAGCCTGATAGGCGGCTTCACCATTTTCAACAGCGACAGGAGCTGTGCCAGAAGCTGGCTGATCTGCCGCTTCATCGATACCAGCGTTTGCTACAGAATTATCGGTTAATTCAGTACTGTTCGATGAGTTTGCGGTATTGGCAGAGCTATTATTTTCTAGCTGCTGCATACGCTCATCTAAGTCAATGTACATCTCTTTTTGACGTTTCTCAGCTTGTTCTAACTGATGTCTTAATGTTTCGTTATCACCATTGAGGCGTTGAATCTCATTTTGTAACTGATCAACTCGTGTAATCAGGTTCATCAGACCTTGGCCTTGGATGATTCTCTCCAGTCTTTCTACACGCTGCTGGAGTGGCTCTGTCTCTGCCCAACTGATATTGGGCAGAGCAGCAGCCAGAATCACGGCACAAATGAATTTTCTTTTGCCGTTAATCTGCATTTTTTATCGACCTAAATAAACAATTTCTACACGACGGTTTTGTGACCATGCATAATCATCTGAGCCATCAACTGCCGGTCTTTCTTCACCAAAACTGGTCACTTGGAACTGACTCATATCAGCACCTTGTAACATCAGAATTTGACGAATTGATAAGGCTCGACGCTCACCCAAAGCCAAGTTATATTCGCGTGAACCTCTTTCGTCAGTATGACCTTCTAATCTCACAGTCACATTCGGGTGTTTGGCTAGATATGCAGCATGTGCACGTAGTGTTTCTTGATCTTCTTGTCGTACGTTAGCGCTGTCGTACTCAAAATAAACAACACGGTTTGACAATGGATTCGAAGGATCATTTAACTCATTTCCGTCATAACCATCCTCACCAACGACGACCTGAGTTTCTGAACCGTACTCACTGCCATCAGCGTTACCATTCACACCAGATGTTTGAGCACTCAAATCCTCTACAGCGACATCACCTTCGTTCATCCCTTTATTAGGTGTTGAGCTACATGCGGCTAACCATAAAAGCGGAACAAGTACCGCGAACAATTTTAACTTTTTCATTTAACTAACTCCTATCACTCTTACTTTTTAAAAGGCGACCATGCCGGTTCACGTACCGCACTGCCTGACTCTCCCAGGCGTTGTTTAATTCGGCCATCAACGGACACTGCCGCTAATACACCTCTGCCTTTTTGCTCAGTCGCATATAAAATCATACGGCCGTTTGGCGCAAAGCTCGGGGACTCATCAGCTCGCGTTTCAGTTAACACCTGAACCGCGCCTGTTTCTAAATCCTGCACAGCAATATGGAATTTGCCGTTAACGCCATGCACCATTGTCATCATGCGTCCATCAGGAGAAATATCTGCAGAGGCATTATAGTTGCCTTCAAAGGTAAGCCTTTCAGCACGCCCACCATCTGCATTTACTTTATATATTTGTGGCCTTCCACCACGGTCAGACGTAAATAAAATCTCACGACCATTAGGCATCCATACTGCTTCCGTATCAATTGCCTGTGAGTTATGTGTGACTCGCGATAGTTTGCCTGAACTTAATTCTAAGACATAAATCTCAGGATTACCGTTTTTTGATAATGTCACCGCTAATTTTTTGCCATCTGGTGACCATGCAGGTGCACTATTTAGACCGCGAAAAGAAGCCACAGATTGTCTTTTACCCGTACTGAGCTCTTGTACAAAAATTTCAGACTTTGCATTTTCAAACGTCACATAAGCTAAACGATTATCGTCCGGTGCCCAGCTAGGAGACATGATCGGCTGTCTGGATTGCAATACAGTTCTTGGGTTTGCACCATCTGCATCAGAGATTTGTAAGGCGTAGCGCTTACTGCCATCGGCGTTCTTCATTTCTGTCACAAAGGCGAGTCGTGTTGAAAATACCCCTTTTTCACCTGTCAGTGTTTCATAAACAATATCAGCAATTTGATGCGCTAAAGTCCGCATCCCGGAAGCTGGGACATTATATCGTTTTCCAACTAATTGCTGTGATTTATAAACATCAAATAACTGGAACTGAACTTGATAGTTTTCCCCATCCTGGCTGCTAACTTTACCGATAAGCAGGCCTTCAGAACGAAGTAAACGCCAGTCAGCAAAGTTAACCTGTTGGCCTTCATGAGGCTGGGAAATCAACTCGCTCTGTTTCAGTGGAGCAAAGCGACCACTACTTTTTAAATCATTGCTGATAATACTGGAAATATCCTCTGGAGGCGCAAAACCTTCATTACCAAAAGGGACGACAGCGATAGGAAGTGCAGCTTCCGAACCACCTGTAATTTCAATTGTTAATAAAGCATGTGCAGGCCATGTTGCAAAGAGCATTAATGTCGCGACTACTTTTAACCAGCGTGTGAACATCACTTTCATCCTTTATTCGGGTTTAAAAATAAACTGAAAATCACGTAATGCAGCTGCAGCTTTTGGGTCTGATGGCTGCGGTAATGGTGCTGCTTTATATACAGCTGACTCTGCTGAACGATCAAATACTGCATTACCACTACTTTTCACAATTTTCACGTTTTTAACATCACCACCAGGTAACAGTGAAACTTGGACAGTACACTGCAAACCTGACTGAACGTTGGCCGGTCTTAACCAATAACGTTTAACACGCTGTTGAATCATTAGGCTGTATTGGTCAACCACTCCTTTAACTCGGCGAGCCTCACGTTCTTGCTGTTCTTGTTCTAGCTGACGCTGGAGATCAGATTCAGCGGCTTTTCTTCTCGCTTCCTCTTCCGCTTTACGTTTTGCTTCTTCCAATCGTTTTTTCTCAGCCTCAGCTTTGCGTTTTGCTTCCTCAGCTTTACGCTTCTCTTCTTCTAAGCGTTTTTTCTCTTCTGCGGCTTTTTGCTTCTCTTCTTCTAATCGTTTTCTTTCCGCTTCTGCTTTTTGCTTTTCCTCTTCAAGCCGTTTTTTCTCCGCCTCGACTTTCTGTTTTTCAATCTCCGCCTGTTTACGTTCAGCTTCAATTTTTTGTTTACGTTCTTCTTCGAGCTTTCGCTGTTTTTCAGCTTCTAGACGTTTCTCTTCTTCTTGTTTTCGTTGCTGCTCTAGCTCAGCAATACGCTGCTTCTCTTCCTCTGCAGCTTTAGCACGTTGCTCGGCTTCAATACGAGCACGTTCTTCCATATCCTGATATTCCCTTTCTTTACGCGCCAACTCTTTCTGTGTTTCTTCTAATTGCTCCTGCACTTTTTGCTGGCGCTCTTTTTCTGCGTTTTTCTTTTCTTGTTCTAATTTTTCAAGACGTGCGACCTCTTCTTCAACCAGAGTTTCATCAAGCACCGTTGCCTGAACAATTTCTTTCTGTGGTTCCTGGGCTAATGGTTTTGGCGTTGAGGTCAAATCCATACCGATAATGAACATGGCGAATAACACGACATGTAACACCAGAGATGATGCGCCAGCAAAAAGATTGTCGACGATGTTGTGTTTCATAGTATTACTGAGCGTTCTCGGTTGATTCTGGTTGCTGTGTAATCAGGCCGACACTGGGTGCACCAGCTTTCTGCAATAAAGCCATCGCTGAGATCACATGTCCATAACTCGCAGCGTTATCGCCTTTCACCATCACAGGGGTTTTGGGATTGCGACTTAAAACAGCGCTGGTTATGGCCATCAGTCTTTCTGGTCCTACCGCCTCATCCTGCTTGTCACCCACGGCCGCATAGAAATTTCCCTCAGCATCAACAGACACCACAAAAGGCTCTGTATTTTCCGGTGAATCAACTGGATTCGCATCGGCTTGAGGCAAGTCCACTTGGACTCCCTGAGTTAACATCGGTGCTGTGATCATAAAAATAATCAGTAGCACCAGCATGACATCGATGTACGGAACGACATTGATATCGCTCATCGCCTTACGTCGTAGTCGTCTGTTTGAATGTACAGCCATGACCTAACCTCGGGGTTAACTATGTTGACGCTGTAAAATTGAAGAAAATTCTTCCAGGAAAGTATCGTAACGATTGATTAATCGTTCTACTTCATTGGAATATCGGTTATAGGCGATTACAGCCGGAATGGCCGCAAAAAGGCCCATGGCCGTGGCGATCAATGCTTCTGAAATACCGGGTGCCACCATAGATAAGGTCGCTTGCTGCACATTGCCCAGGGCACGGAAAGAGTTCATGATGCCCCAAACTGTACCAAACAAACCGATATATGGACTGGTTGAACCTGCTGTTGC
The DNA here is from genome assembly GCF_002341285.1 of Methylophaga sp. UBA2513. Classification (NCBI taxonomy): domain Bacteria; kingdom Pseudomonadati; phylum Pseudomonadota; class Gammaproteobacteria; order Thiotrichales; family Piscirickettsiaceae; genus Methylophaga; species Methylophaga sp. UBA2513. Next base: position 7,654 of record NZ_DDNT01000015.1, read on the forward strand.
CAGAAATGGCAGTGAGGTTTCTAACTGATCAATTTCTCTAGCTAGAGAAATTCGCATGACGCGCTGTGCCCCTTCGAGGACATAATTACTGTCTGTTGAAGATTTTTTTAAACGGACAAACTCTTTAAAACCGACTTCAAAAATACCTTCCATGCCTCGGCTGGTATGGGGTCTTGACGAGATATCTTCATAGAGTCGATTAAGTTCATTACCTGACCAGAACTTATCTTCAAAATTATCCGCATCGCGTTTTGCTTTCGCTAATTCCCCCCGTTTACGGAAAATAATCAACCACGAATAAAATGAAATCATTACTAACACCAGCATAACCAGCTTAACGATCAAACTCGCTTCGGCTATTAGGGTGATAATCGATAGATCAGCAGTCACTATGCAACTCCGTCAAAATAAAATTAGGTATAGGTTTTGGGCGAAATGTCTCTGCGTCAAGACTCGCCACTCTGACCAAAGCATCGCACAACAGTTCCTCACCACGATAGATACTTTGTTCAAATACAATACTGGCACCAGCACGTTTTTGTAATCGGGAGGTCACGTGCAGTGCATCATTAAATACCGCAGGACGCCGATAATTAATCTGCATGGAGTGCACAGCAAATAGCAGCCCTTGCTCATGTCTGAGCGTGCTCTGCTCAATGCCTAAGGATCTTAACCACTCAGTCCGGGCCCGTTCCATAAAGTTCAAGTATTGCGAATGATACACGACTCCACCACTATCGGTATCTTCATAATAAACTCGGATTGGCCAAACAAATTCCTGCATAAAATTACTGGCCATCCAACGTCAGATCAGGACTTAATCCCAAGTGTAGCCAAGCACGTTTTGTGGCTACTCGTCCGCGTGGTGTGCGCATGATGAAGCCTTCCTGAATCAGATAAGGTTCTAACACATCTTCAATTGTGCCACGCTCTTCGCCAATCGCCGCAGCGAGGTTATCCAGGCCAACAGGTCCACCTTCAAACTTTTCAATAATAGCCAGCAATAACTTGCGGTCTAACATATCAAAACCGTAATTATCGACATCCAGTAAGTCCAGCGCTTGTCTGGCAATTTCTGCTGTTACCTCACCGTTAAAGCGCACCTCAGCATAATCTCTGACACGTCGCAGTAAACGGTTTGCTATACGCGGCGTACCTCGTGAACGTCGTGCTACTTCATTGGCACCACTGGCATCTAACTTCACATTCAAAATACCAGCACTGCGCTCAACAATCGTACTCAAATCCTTTATGTTATAGAACTCCAGTCTCTGCACAATCCCAAACCGGTCGCGTAACGGTGATGTCAGCGAACCTGCGCGTGTTGTCGCCCCAACTAAAGTGAAGGGCTCCAAGTCGAGTTTGATGGAGCGGGCGGCAGGGCCTTCACCAATCATAATATCGATTTGATAATCTTCCATCGCCGGATAAAGCACTTCTTCAACGATGGGGCTTAAACGATGAATTTCATCAACAAACAACACATCGTTTGGTTCAAGATTGGTCAGTAATGCAGCAAGATCACCTGGTCTTTCCAGTACAGGCCCCGATGTTTGCCGCAAATTAACGCCCATTTCATTGGCAATGATATTAGCTAGGGTTGTTTTACCCAGTCCAGGCGGACCAAATATTAAGGTGTGATCGAGGGCTTCTTTTCGTTGTTTTGCGGCTGAAATAAACAAATCCATTTGTTCACGCACAACAGGCTGACCGATATAATCTTCAAGCGTAATGGGGCGTATCGCACGATCAATACGTTCTTCATCGTTATTGCTCTGTGGCGAAATAAACCGTTCTTCCATGTCAGTTTCTCTGCAATGCCTGGCGAATAATTTGTTCTGTAGTCATGCCTTCACTATCAAAACTACGCAACATTTTATCGGCTTCATTAGGCTTATAACCTAATGCAACGAGTGCTTCAACGGCTTCACTTTTAGCCCCAGCTGTTGTCATTGGCATGTCCGAAACAATGGTATCAATACCCATGGCAGAACTAACCTCTTTGAGTCGGTCACGCATTTCAACAATGAGTCTTTCTGCGGTCTTTTTTCCCACACCAGGTAGTCTTGTCAGGCTGGCAGTGTCCCCTTCCTGAACGCTACGAGCAAAAGCATCCACATCACTGCCTGAAAGAATCGTTAAGGCAAGCTTGGCTCCAACGCCATTGACTTTCAACAGACTTCTAAAGAGTAAACGCTCACGTTCCGTAGCAAAGGCATATAAAAGCTGAGCATCTTCTCTGACCACCATATGCGTGAAAAGCATCACTTCTTCATTTACAGCAGGTAAATTGAAGAATGTCGACATAGGTGCAGATAACTCATAACCAACGCCATGCACAT